>NZ_JBWKUH010000012.1:0-177763 GCF_059420745.1 Sphingobacterium sp. GW821-FHT03E03 | reverse complement strand
AGTATAAGAATGGATCTATGCAAAATATTTCAATCTTGTTACGCTTAAAGAAATATTTTTAAACTAATTTAGTGCTATCTCATTAGAGAGATAATTATTAACCAAATGCAAAAGAAAACACTACTTTTTTTACTGATTTTAACCGGTTTTTTTTTCTGTTCCTATGCCCAGGTCTCATCGGTGAGCCAGCTTGCCAATGCATTTTTAGATACTGTCCAGCGGCATGCATATAATGGGGCGTTGATCAAATGGGATTCTATTCGGCCCCTTTTTATTGAACAGACAAAGACAATGTCGGATATTAATTCATTGGAACCTCATTTTAAAAAGATCTTAAGTCAATTAAAGGATGGTCATTCCGATCTTTATTTTGAGAAAGTTGATCAAAATCAGGAGGCTGAACAGGAATTATTTGTAAGAATGGCGGGCATGACCGATAAGGACGCCGGTTTTCCACCCAAAGTTTTCAGTCACTTTATGACGAAAGACCAATATGCTTATATTCGGATCCCAGGGGTACTTTACGAACAACGGAAATATGTGGATACGATTGGAGCACAGCTAAAAATATTGGACGCGCAGCAGCCAAAAGGCTGGATCATTGACCTGACAGAAAATAATGGCGGGAGCATTTTTCCGATGATCTGGCATTTTGCGGATTTGATAGATGTCGACAGCACTTATTCGGTTGTGGATAGAACCGGTGTTGAATCCAAACAAAAAGTACGAATGAATGATCTGAATGATCAGGATCAAAAATGGGCCAAGTTATTTGACCTGGAATATGATAAGGTGCCACCGATTGTTATAAAAAATAAAAATGTACCTATTGTCTTATTGGTCAGTAGGTTTACATCGAGTTCGGGCGAGTTTTTTGCGGCCCATTTTAAAGGCCAGAAAAATGCGGCTATTATGGGTCATAAGACAAATGGTCAGACTTCCGGTAATGATCAGTTTGCTGTTGGAAATAACTACATGATCAATTTGACAACCAGTGTCATTAAAGACCGTACAGGAAAGCTCTACGGAATAGGAGAAGGTATCAAACCCGATGTTCCTTTGGTGATTGATTTTGCCAAAGTCTTGGGAATCCCGGAGATCATTACTTTCGACCAGCTTAGCCAAGCTGTAAAAGAAGCAACTCCAGTATATATCCAATTGGCTACTGATTATATGAAAAAACAGACGATGTAAAAAATGAATCTTCTTGTGTTATCGTTGCAGATAAACGTAGGGTAGATTGTGAGTGGAGAAGTATAGGTCGAAGTACCTTAAAAATAAAAATCCTGCATGGACGTAGTGCCTGCAGGATTTTTTGTTTCTGAATATCCTATTTTTACTTTAAAACGAATTTGAATCCCAATGAGAAACGGGAAGCCTCGAAATTCGATCCGTGAGATAAGTTCCACCAAGGTTTCCAGTCAAAATGCATTGCCAATGGCGCTGAAGGAATTCTAAACTCTAAACCCAAAGCAGGACGGATTGCAAAATGAGTGTGTGTGTTTCCGTCTTTCCAGTGGTAGTCATCATCCCAGTCGCCATGCCATTTACCATAGTCGATAAACGATGCCTGAGGACCTACACCAACATACCAAGATAGACCACGGGTTCCCCGTATACGTTCGTTGTACGAATAGTCTACACCAACAACAGTAATGTTATCTCCGAACAATACTTGTGCATTTACGGCGTCATTTCTGCCAAAACTGTGTTTTATCTGTGGACCGAATAGTGTCTGGCCATCGCCAAGGTCTATACCGAGACCAAGAGCTGTACGATAAGGTGTTTGTGCATTTGCCTCTCCATTGATGACAAATAAGAATGTAAAAAGTGTCAGAATAGGTAGAAGTACTTTTTTCATGATATTTTAAAAAATGTTAGTGTTAAGTTTTCGATTTGAAAACTTTCGCTGTTATAACAAATACTTTGCCAAGTGGCGGTTTTTCATTGGTTAAAAATGGTTTTTTTTATTAACTATTTTATTATAAGTGAATTATTTTTTTTTATGCTGCTCTTAATCCTTGATGATAATATTTTGGCTCCTTATTATATTAAAATCGAATTCTTGGGGATTCAACCTAACTTTGTGAAACGATATCCGCTTGAACATTGTTCATTTGATAAATACAGGATTGAAGAACTTATTGGAAACACATTTACGATAGCATAAGCTTAAATATTTTACTATGGTACATACTCAAATCAATAGAAAGAAAATAGAGCAATGGTTGGCAGAAGGCTATGATGTCTTGCAGGATGGGAAGCTTTTAAAAGTCGAAGGAGATCTACCGGAGTTCTTGGAGCAATTCGCTGACGAGACCGAGCCGAAGACCTATCTGCTAAAGGAGTTAATTACTTGGCCGGAAGCGGAGCTTAAAAAATTGTAAAGGAAAATGAAACAAATGAGAATAGCGCAAGAAAAGATCGTTCCGATCGATTATGAGGCGCCAAAACTACCCAAAGAGATCAGGGAGTTGCGTCCCGTGGTATTCATTGAAGAAACGTCTTATTGCTGCTTATTAGGGCCAGATCCGCATCAGGGTGTTTTTGGAAATGGTGAATCACCCGCTGAGGCATTGGAAGATTGGTTAGTAAACCTTCGGAAACGGTTAAAGCAGTCGGATGAAAATGATGAAGTACTAAACTACATCAGAGATACCATAAATACTTCTGGTCGAGATGTTTGGTGATTTCGGGTAGTCGATAATCTCAAAATGATTGAAGGAAAGTAGGAGCTTATTAGCACTAACAATTATAATAAGCTTCAGGTATTGAGACTTTTTTATGCGTCCAATTTTCCAATGTGATTGCATAAGGATCCAGTTCGTAGGTATCGGTTTCAAAAATATAATTATAGCTACCATTGATTAAGTTCGCACGCAGTAGGGCATAGCCAGGACCTTTTGCAGGTAGGGCATTCTCAATTTCGAAGAAATCAATATCTTCGATATCGTAAATTAGGCTTGTTTTCCTTCCAGCAAAACCAATTTTATTATTTTTCTTGTCCAACCAGATGCCACTTGACTTTCCTAGTTGTTGTGTTATGCTTGTGGGAATATTTTTTACAGCAGTATTTTTGCGGAAATCCTCCTTAATGTCCCATTTGTTTTTCAATGTGACAAGTTCGGTCACCTCAATGAGTTGATCGTATACTGAGTTTTCCAAAAGAGAAGGATAATCACGCTGGTTGTAAAAATGGAGTGAGGTGCCGCCATCGTCGTAGTTGCTCTCATCATCGTAGGTATAACAGATGGAGGAGGAGATTTGATCGCCAAAATCAAAAGATAAATAGCATTGGTCTTCTCTTTCATAGCCATAATCCTCCACGTCATAGTCTTCATCATCTAACCATAGATCGCGGAGGTCTTTGTAGCTTTTATCTGTATTGGACTCGTCATAAATGGTCGTAAAATATTCTTGAATAGGTACATGCGGTGGGATCTCATCGCAGTAAATTTCCAGTTCTTTCAGCCATAGGTTACCAATACGAACCGGGTAATCTATTTTGAAATAGATTGTCCCATATTCGCTTGCATATTGGTGACCAATACCGAGTTTTTCGATGTCGGCATAGCAGATATCCCAAGAAATAAATTGCGTTGGTTGGGTATAAACTTCAAAACCAATATGGTCATCTTCAAAGTCACCGGATAGAATATTATAGTTGCGGGTTTGTTGCTGGATCCAGATTTTGGCCTTGCAGTCCTGTTTTTGCTTAATGGTATGGAAGAATAATGTATCATCAAATCCAAATTGTTCGGACAACTTGGGATAGACCTTCGAAAAACCTTGCGAACTTACGGGAATATAATGCTGATGATCGTCAAATAGAAATAAGTAGGGATCTCTAGCCAATAATTGAACGTATGCATAGCGCAATTGAGATAAGTTGACCTCTTCTTCGTTACCATGATCAAGGTAGCGTAAGCGATCGCTATCCAGCCAGATGCGGTCTTTATCATTTTCTTTTGGGAAATTGGAACTATTCTTAAAAAAATTAAGCATGTCAATTATTATTTTCGATACACTAATTTAAGATTTTAAATTCAGCTAAAACAGAGCCTGTATAATGTATCTGTTTGTATATAATTAGAAACATAAAGAATAAATAAAATTCGCTTAACATGTAGTTTCCGGTGGCGCCGTATTTTCACCTAAAAAAATAGAGATGAAAAACAACGAGCAAATCAACCGGAGGAGATTCCTTAAAAATTCATTAATTGCAGCGGGAGGGGTTTTTATAGCACCGCTTATTGAAAGCTGTTCGGATGACCCCACAGATATTGATAGTGCACCAGATAACCTTAAAAATGGTGGATTTGAATCTGGTGTTGCAAGCTTTGATCCCTCGGCAACCGGGATAATCATCTGGACGAGATATTCTGTAGAGACAGATGCTGAAATTACCTGGGAAATAAGTAAAGAGAATAGCTTTTCAGAGATTCTTCGAAGGGGACAGGTGAAGGCTGATGCTACCAATGATTTTACTTTAGCCATTGATGTTCAGAATATAGCTTCCAATACAAAATATTACTATAGATTTTATAATGACAAGACTAAGGAAGCAAGTGTTGTTGGTGAAACATTGACGCTTCCTGCTAAAACAGATAATGTCAATGAAGTAAAAATGGCTGTGGTATCTTGCTCTAATTTTCCGGCTGGACTTTTCAACGTATATGGAGCGATTGCAAAATCAGAGGCTGATGTTGTTGTACACCTCGGAGACTACATTTATGAGTATGCTCCTGGTCAATATGGCACCAATCCTTATACCAATGAACTCGGTAGAGCGCACAAGCCTTCTAAAGAGATCGTAAACCTCGCAGATTACAGAGAAAGATACAGACAATATAGAAGTGACAAAAATTTGCAGCTTCTTCATCAGAAAAAACCATTTATCTGTGTGTGGGATGATCATGAACTTGCCGATAATGCATATCGATCTGGTGCTGAAAATCATCAGCCAGACGAGGGAAGCTTTGATACCCGTAAAATGGCCGCTTTTCAAGCCTATAGTGAATATATTCCCCTAAAGACAGGCAAGGACCAACGTATTTATAGGAGTTTTACCTTTGGTAATCTTCTCTCACTCTATATGCTGGATACCCGGATAATCGGACGGGATAAACAATTGGATTACACAAACTATATAGATGAAAGCGGAAACTTTAAACAAACACAATTTCAGACTGATCTGCTCAGTAACAATAGAAAGTTGATTGGCAATGAACAAATGACTTGGTTAGGGACTCAGATTAACGCTGATACGACAACATGGAAAGTATTGGGGCAACAGATCCTGATGACCAAGATGCTGATTCCTGCGGAACTCTTAATGTTGCTGAACCGAGTGATGACTGAAATAGCGCATTTTGGGAATGCTCAGCCATCTACAATGGCTGCACTTTCAGCTGCAATTGGACAGTTGGTTATCCTAAAAACGAGATACCTGCAAAAAGATCCTACACTGACACAGCAGGACATTGCAAGAATTACAACGGTTCTGCCCTATAATCTAGATGCATGGGATGGCTATTTTATGGAAAGAGAACGTTTGTATTCGATTTTAGCAGGTAAGAAAATCGTAGTATTGGCTGGCGATACACACAATGGATGGCTGGGAAAATTGACAGATGCTCAGGGTAGATTTATTGGAACAGAATTGGCCTGTAGTTCGGTCTCGTCACCGGGATTAGAGAGTTACTTGGGAATTACCACAGATACTAAAAAAGCAATGGAACTTGCTCAGGCTTTTTCTGTATTAATTGATGACCTAGAATATGCCAATCTTTACAAGAGAGGATATCTACATGTGAAATTTACGGCTGCCGCGTCGCATGCAGAATGGAGATTTGTGGATAATGTCATTTCAGATAACTATACAGTTACGACAGAAAAGACGTATACTATTTCCTAGTAAGAGCCTCAATAATAAGCAGTCTCCAGACACGGTAGTCCAACCTCTCAACGAAATGGGCTATTGTGTTTTGAGACCGTCTGTATACGTAACGTTTATTTCGCTTTTAGCACCACAATACCATGTAGCAGAATACGTAATGTTTTGATGTCGCCCAGTCTCCCCAAATTCTTCTTTATCCAAAGATCACGTACCTTGATATTTGGCGAAATTTGAAACTTTTTACTGTCCAGATGATAATCCACAGCTTTATCCGATCTGTTCAGCATAGCGATAACGGTATTTCTCCTTCCCTGTAATTACTTTTTCCAAAGATCAACGATACCATCCTTTCCCATAAATGTTAAAGGCCATGTAGAATATCTCATTCTCACGGCCTTTTCGTTTTTTGGTTTTGCTAAAGCCGATGTACCAACGATGGCACAGATTTAAGTGCAATTCGGATATGATCTACCTGGGAAGGATGATCTTAAAACTGTGTTTCAATTTCGGGTATACCAATCCATTGCCATTTGCGCTGGGTGAAACCTGGACTGACATCACCATCAATTTTAAACCTTCTCAGATCGATGATACGTGTACCACGCCAGGATAAAAATATCCGGCGGACAACAACGATGTCATTCAGCGTTAGGGTTGTGGATGGCGTATAATTGGATGCTCCGGAGGTATCATATTTTGAAATAACCGAATTAACAAGTTCCACGGCATTACCCGGAATCAGTCCGCGAACAATCAATTCGGCACGGATCAATTGCATTTCATCAAAATCGCTAACAAGCAAGGGATCTCTTTCCTTAAACAAGGTCAGTGACCAATGTCCTTTGACGGCTTTTACAACCGGAATACGGGCTTTGTCAGCTGTTGTTTTTGATGCGGCAACCAAACTTGGATCAACGGCCGCATCTCTTGAGTTGATATTTAACGCATTAAAGAAACCGTTGCTTACATTTCCTACCGTATTAAGAAAGCTGAAGTTTTCCGTTGCAGTAAACGACTGGTTGATATGCTGCACAGCCAAGGGGTAATTGCCTGTATGGATTCCCAGTTTTGTCAGTAGGGCGTGAAACAATCGTTTCTCAGCATCACTAGCGGAAGGAAGTGCTTGTTGCCAGTATGTCTGTGCTTTGGTATAGGCTTCCTGATGGCTGACCTCTTTGTGGTCAGCATAGACAGAGTGGCTGGTATTGCTGACACTGAAATAATCTGCCATCAATAACCAGGCATAACCGGCATGTAGCCTTGCATTGACCAAAGCCGCTTGTTTGATCTTGATACCATCTTCATCTGTTGGATTTATAGATTCGGCATTGGCAATTGCATCTTCGGCACGAGCACGATAATTTTGCACATTGGACCACACACTGAATAGTGAAGTGTTGTCCGGTGTTAATTTATCCTCATCCAATTCCTTGTAAAAAGGAGAGTTTGGAACTGCGGTAGGAACAATTTCATCCACAATAGCACCGGAAGCAACCAGTAGATCCGAAGCAGATGTCGCACCAGCGCGCCATACACCAGCGATGACAGGACCATAGACATAAGTGCCTTTTTCGATACGACCAAGCATAGCTATGTTGTTTAGCTGAGATTCATCAATGGTGTTGTCCGGCAACTTGGTGTCATTTACCCACTTGTCACAGGAGGAAAAGGAAAGTACTGCCATACAGACGAATCCTGCTTTCCAAATATCTTTTATTTTGATAGACATAATTATCATTTTTAAAAACCAATATTTACACTCATGGCATAGCTACGTGGAGCCGGTACCGCAGTCCAGTCGGATGATAGATAGCTGATACCACGCGTACGTTTACTACCACCCTGAGAATCTATTTGTGGTTCGACACCACCATAGTTGGTCGTTAGCCACAGGTTGTTTCCGGTTAATGATAGCACGCAGCTTTTGAATAGGCCATTGGTCTGTTTTTTGGCCCAGGTACCTAAATCATAGGAAATGGTGACATTGCTCAAACGGATGAAATCGGCTTTCTCAATAAAATTACCCCGGGGGCCTGCATACTGGGCAAGTTCATTTGCTGTCGCAATATACTCCGGTGTACCTGCTGTCTGTGTCGCGAGTAATGCTTTGAGATCCTCGCTTGCCTTGAAGTTATTCCCTTGGCTGGCAACATTTCTATTGGAGATATTATAGACTTTAGCGCCTTTTGAATAGTTAAACAAAGATTGGATACGGAGATTATTGACCAACTGAAGATTGAAGCCAAATGATCCATTATAGGTAGGGAAAGGTTTTCCTAATACCTGCGGTGCACTTTCTTTAGCACCTGTATATATGCCGTTACTATTGAAATTAGCGCCTTCGGATACACCTGTATAGAAAGAGAATGCTGGGAGCCCGGGACGGATCAAATTGACCGTATTGATAATATCATTTCCACCTGAGCTGATTACTTTATTGGACTGATGATTGAAAATCACGAGGAGATCCAGACTGTTTTTCTGATTACTGCTGGTAAAAACACGGCTATTATAATTCACTTCAATCCCCTTACCGCGAATTTTACCCACATTTTCGGGATAGTCTCCACTCAAACTGGAGGGCCAGCCCAAAGAAGGCAATAATGTGGTATATACAATCGCATCGCGTGTGTTTTGCATATAGTAGGTAAAGCCCAAACGTTGTTTGAAAAAGCTGATATCTGTACCGATCTCAAACTCACCGGTGCGCTCTGGTTTGATATCAGGATTGCCTTTACGCAATGGTCTGACCAAGGTGCCAAACGAAGAGTTTTCAATAAGATAGGCTGTCTGCGCATCATTTGGATATGGTAAACGACCAGACTCACCATAAGCGGCCCTTATTTTCCATTCGTCTATCTTACCTTGCATAAATTCAAACGGTTTCACATTGTAGGCAACACTCACTGTCGGATACCAGATACTGGCTACATTCCGACCGATCATATTAGATACGTCTCTTCTGACCCCGGTATTGATAAACAACTGATTGTTGTAGCTTAAAAATGCCTCACCATAGATACCATGGGTACGTTTTTCGAAATAAGTATCGGTTGTACCTAAAATTTCAGCTGCCGAGGAGATGTTACTAATCCCTGGTACAGCAAAATTACGTACGCTGATACCGCTGACAGTTTCGGTAGATTTCGTCAACTGTGATAATAGTGCCAGATTCAGCTGCCATTTATCCGCTAGGACGAAGTTGCGCGACAACTTGACATCCCAGTTGATATTCTGGTTTTTACGGTCACTGACCTGTTTGGCACCGGTACTGTTTGTGCCCTGTAGGTAACCATAGGGAAGATAGTTCAACCCATCGATCCGATTGAGGTCAAGCCCCACAAGACTTTCCAGCTTAATATTAAAAGGAAGCGTATAGTTTAATTTGACACTTCCTGTAAAGCGGTCATTGGAATAACTTTTCTCAATAGCACGCCAGGTTTCTTCGGAAATAAAAGGCCAGGGCGTCTGATCGCGCATCAGATTCCAGATGGCATCATCACGTCCTGAGGCAGACTGTGGGATGCTCAGTTTCCCTTTGACATAGCCAACGGTGAAACCCAGTTTGAAATTGTTTTTGGTCAAATCGTATCCGGCACGAAAGGTCTGTCTGTTGTCTTTGTTGCCCGGAACAATACCTGAAGTGGTATTGGAGTTGGCCGAAAAGAATAGGCTGTTTGACTGGTCAAACTGTGCCGATAAATTGGCATAGTATTGATTTTGGTGACCGCGATCAAAAAAGTTGTTCAATGCATCGTTGTTGACATATTTTGTGTATTTATTGGCCAGTTCACTGAAACCACCTGTATATTTTACGTTCACAGCTACACCTTTTTTGCCACTTAGACCACGTTTGGTCTGAATAATAACGACACCGTTAGCTGCCTCTGCACCATACGAAGCTGCTGCTGCTGGTCCTTTGATCACATCGATAGAAGCAATATCGTTCATCGGTAAGTCATTCAATGCACTCATTGCTTCCTGTGAGGAGTTTACATCAGCAGTATTACTGCTGCCATAACGTACCCCATCGATAAAGATCAGGGGATCACGTTCCATACTGAAGGTTGCTGCTGAACGAATATCAAAACGGATGGGCATACCCACTTTTCCATTGGTATTGTATACCTGAGCACCGCTAATTCTTCCGTTTACCAGTTCCGCTAGAGAAGAGGGATTACTTTTAGCGACAATATCTGCAGCATCAATATGATCGACATTGGTACCAATTGCCCGTTTGCTCCGTGAATTGGCCAAACTTGCTGTGACTAATACTTCGTCCAGTGCAACTCCCGATTCAAGGTTAATCTCAATTTGCTGTCCGTCCTGTACTTTTGAAAAATAACGTTCGAAGCTTTTATAACCAACCATTTTAACCCGCAAGGTCTCCCCATTGTGAAGAACAAGATTAAATTTTCCGTTAGCGTCGGCGACGGTTCCGCTTTGTGGTCGCTCCTTGATGATTATACTCGCTCCCGGTACGATCGTACCCGTGCTCTTGTCATGCACGATACCCTGGATATTTTGTGCTTGAAGGGCAAAACAGGAAAGCAAAGTGATGCTCAAAAAAGTAAAAAATTGATACATATGATTTTTATAGACTGTTTTTCTTTATTTAGTTTTGATCTAAATAAGGTAAAATTTTGCGCAAAGGTAATCATATCCTAAGAATTGACAAATTGGTTTTTAACTTTTTTTAACAAAAGAGACCAAGTTAATTCCTTCATTGGGAATGAATTATTCAAGTAATAATAAGTAGTTTTTGATTAACAAGTATACTTAAATCAAGTCTTAATAGGCTTAATGTTTAAAGACAAGCTGAACCCACCCTTCGTATTACTCTACCGCTTAAATAAAAAATCTACTTAATTAGTAGTCTTTGTTGTGATTTTACTATTTTTGCTGAACTGTTATCACATGTTAGAGGAAGTAATGCGTGTGAGGCGTTTACAATAATAAAAAGTTACATAAGATATTTATAAAGAATTAAAATAGTCAGGGATGCTTTTCGAGGAATTGCGGTTTTCACGTCGTGCGATCTTTTTGGATACAAAAATTCTAAAAACTATATTTGTCCAAATCAATACATCATGCCTAAGTTGGAAAGTTTGAGTGATGAGGAACTACTCCTTTTGGTTTCCAAGAACCAAGACGGGGCATTTCATATGCTGTATGAAAGATATAAAGCAGCTCTGCTCGTTTACGCGATCAAACGGGTCGGCGAAGAAGCTGGTGAAGATCTGGTACAGGATGTGTTTATTCGCACCTGGAACAACAGGTACTCCATCGACTACCAAAATGATTTTAAGGCTTATCTTTTTACGGCACTCCGACGTCGTATTATAGATTATTTTGCAAAGGAAAATAACGCACAGGGTTATTTAGAAGATTTAAAATCTTATGCCAGTGAATTCGCATTTGACGAGGCTGATGCGCATATTCGCGCGCAGTCTTTTCGTGATTCCATCTTCGCTGTACTTCATAGCTATGGTCCGCAATATCAAGCGGTTCTAAAATTGCGCTTGCAAGGTTATTCCAATCCCGAAATAGCAGTTATGCTAGGGCTTTCTGAAAAGACTGTACGCAATCAATATTCATCTACTTTAAAAATCATACGCTCTAATTTTTCGTCTTTTTTACTTTTTTTATTTTTTTGAGGGACAATCGTCTGGGAGCGCCGTTTACCTTAGTATAGCTGCATTAGAGCTGAACTAACAATTATTACTATGAAGATCGACGATTCACTTTTCGCAAAGTATCAAGCTGGGGAATGTTCTACGGAGGAAATAGCTTTGGTTGAGCGTTGGTTGGATCAGTTGGATCGTTTTCCTGAACCACAGGATCGAAAGATGTTAATGCTTTTGGAAAATCTGGACAACAAAATGCCTTTTATCAAAAAACGCAAAAAACAATCTAGATGGAAGTGGCTGGCTGCTGCAAGTATCCTTATTTTGTTGTCAACAACGGTCTCTATATATTGGAGAAAACGGGCTGATCATTTCCAGTATGCAAACATTGAAGATGTCAAGGCACCTATAAAATCCAATGCCATTGTCGTACTGGAAAATAATACGGAATACGACTTGGATAAGTTAAAACGTAATGACACCTTAAATGCCGGCGGCTACCGCATCGTGCGGACGAATGACGATCAGATTATCTATCTAACTGATCCTGCCCAGAAATCAAAAATCGTGTACAATACAATTCGTACGAAAACAGGCGGGACGGCCCATGTACAACTCGCCGACGGCACTAAAGTCTGGCTAAATACCAATAGTGAACTGCGATATCCGATTTGTTTTACAGGTGATATTCGAGAGGTAGCGTTACGGGGTGAGGGTTATTTTGAAGTTGCCAAACAAGAGCGAATGGGTAGAAGAGTTCCATTTTTTGTACGTGGGAATAAGCAGACAATCCAAGTATTGGGAACGAAATTCAATGCGGATTTTACAACTAACAATGAAACGGCATTGCTTGAAGGTGCAGTGGCTTTCTCCAATCAGGGATCAAGTTTGGAACAGCGCAGAAAGGACCAGTTTTCCGTACGAATCAGGCCTAATCAGGTATACGATGGAAAGAAGATTATCGAGGCCAGTGATATTACCCGTTATATCGACTGGAAAGAGGGGTATTTTGATCTGAACGACCTGAATGTGGAGCAGCTGTCCCGAAAATTAAGCGCCTGGTATGGGGTGGAGATCAAGGTAGACAATAGTTTGGCACAAGTACAGCTTTTCGGACGTGTGCGACGTGACAAAAGTCTTAAAGAGGTGTTGGACCTGATGGGACAGGTACGTCCTATGAACTATACTATGAAAAATAATTACATATACATCAAATAGAGGAACGACGAACTAACAAAAACTAACCTTATGAAAATGAAAGTTTACCATTTTGAAAAAAGAATGGCGGCTACCGGTTTGCCCAAAGATGTCGGTAAATGTTTGTCGAGATTGATGCTGAGCGGATTACTTTTATCGGGCTTTGTGGGGACGGCCGTGGCGCAGCGTATTACACTCAAAGAAAGCAAAAGCTCCATGTATTCGGTCCTAGAGAAGATCCGGAAACAGGCGAATGTCGATCTGATCGGTGATTTGGCCTTACTTAAAGGCAGTAAGCCGATCAGTATTCAGGTGAAAGACAAAGATATCGAGCAGGTGTTACGGGAAATTGCTGCAGGGCAGGATGTCGATTTAATTTTTCGCAACAATACCATTTTGGTACGTAGGAAAGAATCATTGCCAAATAAAACAAACAATGACCAGTACGGCAAACACAGACATCAAGCAACAGAACAGCGTCAGATACGGGTAGAAGGGCGTGTACGGGATGCGGGGGGGAAGCCTTTGGCCGGGGTCTCCATTAAAATTTTGGGAGGTACGCGTAATGGTGTTTTATCTGGAGAAAATGGCCAGTTTTATGTTGTTGTCAATGAACCGCTGGAACTGATATTTTCGATGATAGGCTATGAAACTCAGCAGGTCAAAGTAGCATCGGGTGCGCCGCTACAAGTGATTATGCGTCAGGTCGAGAATAAAATTGATGAAACGGTAGTGACGGGGTACACGCGGGTGCGCCGCGATAATTTTACAGGAGCGGCGACGATGGTGACCCGACAGGAACTGGAAAAGTTCAATTCCACAAACATCTTTACGGTACTGCAGGCTTTGGATCCTTCTTTTAAGGTAGACGAACGGGTAAATGCGGGTTCCAATCCCAACGTGATGCCACAGATTAATATTCGGGGGGTCTCCAGTGTAGGGGAATATGCCGTCAATGCACCATTGATTATCATGGATGGTTTTGAAGTGCCGATTACTACTTTGTACGACATTGATGTTAACCGCATTGAAACAATTTCCATTTTAAAGGATGCGAGTTCTACGAGTTTGTATGGCTCCCGTGGCGGGAATGGGGTGGTTGTTATTGAAACCAGGCTGCCCAAAGACGGTAAATTTACCGTGACTTATGATATGAAACCATCAGTGTCCATGGTCGACCTTTCGGATTATAACCTCATGAATGCCGCGGAGAAACTGCAGTATGAAAAGCTAGCGGATTTATATACATCAAAAAGCGGCGATGCAGCATGGGACCTGATTCAGCAGGAGCATTATAATAATCTACTGACCAAACGTGAACAGGACGTGTTGGGCGGAGTGAATACCTATTGGTTGAAGCAGCCGGTGCGAAATACACTCTCCATCAATCATAGCCTGCGGATGGAAGGCGGGGGAAATGGCGTGCGTTATAGCCTTGAAGGTGGTTATTTTGATAACAAAGGCGTTATGAAAGAGTCGGGGAGAACACGCGGAAATGCGGGTTTTACGCTGATTTATCGGATACCAAATGTCATTACGTTCCGCAATGTGGCTACTTATCTTTATACGAAAGCATGCGATAGTCCGTACGGGAATTTCGATACCTACACCAAACTCAATCCCTATGAGAAAATTTATGATGAGCAGGGAAAGTACAACATCCGCTTTGGGGAACTGGGGCGGTGGTATAGTTGGGGGGAAACAATGTTTAACCCGCTCTATAACGCGGGGCTTGGTTTCCGCAGTGATCAAGTAAGCCAAACCTTGCAGAACAATATGTCTATTGAATGGTTTGCGTTGCCCAAATTGATTGTGAGGGCTTCTGGGACTATTGTCAGGATAAGCGCCGATATAGACAAGTATAAATCACCATTTCATACGGATTACACCAATATTACAGATGCTAATCTGAAAGGTGCCTATACTTTTGGAAACCAGAATTTCACCAAATACGAAGGAAAAGTAGATCTGCAATATTCCAATAAATTCGGCAAACATCAATTGGTGGCCAATGCCGTCGCTGAGATTCGAAAGCAGAATACCGTCGGAAATCTGAATACAGTGACAGGCTATGTGGATGATCGTTTTATGACGCCGCAAATGGCTTTGCAATATGCGACCGGGTCACTGCCTGAATCAACGTCGTTGCCTGTGCGGTCTGTCGGATTTTTGGGTTCCTTGTTCTATACATACGACAATAAATATAATGTCAGTGGTACACTGCGTTCAGATGGTGCCTCGATCTATGGCAGTCAAAATCGTTTTGGAACTTTTTGGAGCGCAGGATTTTCCTATAATATGCATAACGAGGAATGGTTTAAAAATGATTTTTTGACAAGATTACGCTGGTATCTGAATGCGGGTACCTCGAGTACAGTCAGTGATTTTAATGTAGGCATGGTGAGCACATCGTACAACTTTTTGTCGGGTCGTAATTATTACAATCAATATGCCGCAATCTATAGCGGTCAGGGAAATCCGGCAGTTCGTTGGCCTGAACAGCAGCAAAGGAGCGTAGGGGCGGAATTTGGCATCAAAGGTGATTTTCTGAAAATTGATGTTTCATTTTATGACCGGGTTACCAACCGGATGATTTCCACGGTCAACGTGGCCCCTTCTTTCGGGTTCTATCAGAATAAATTTTTTCAGAACCTCGGAAAGGTACAGAACAAAGGTTTTGAGGTCATGGCCAACATGCGGCTACTCAGTAATCCTGTAAAAGATTTTAGCTGGTACCTTTCGCTCGGCGCTGTACAGAATAGGAGTAAATTGAAAGAAATATCCAACGAACTGCGCACACTAAATGAGTCGTTGGTCAAGAAAGACGGCAAAGGAAACGTCATACAGCCGTCGCAATATTATCAGCAAGGACAGTCCCTCGGCGTTATCCGTGCGGTACCTTCCCTAGGGATAGATCCGGCCAATGGACGTGAATTGTACCGGGATCGGAATGGTAATGTTACCTATGTTTGGGATGCCAATAATCAACAGGTCGTTGGTAATACCGAGGCAACCTTATACGGTAATGTTGGTACTTCGGTCAACTTCAAAGGACTATCAGTGCAAATTATTGGTAACTATTCCTTAGGCGGGGATATTTACAATCAGACACTTATGGGTAAGATCGAAAATAATATCGCTTATCAAAATGCGGACCGCCGTGTATTGGAAGAACGATGGAAACAGCCTGGTGATCTGACGAAATACAAGGCTATTGGTGATCAGTCTTTTACACAGCCTTCCAGCCGTTTTATACAGACGGAGTCTTACCTCCGGTTTTCGACGATCAATATCAATTATTCATTCAGTAATGAAATCCTGAAACGGTATAAGTTGGAGAGGCTAAGGCTGAACTTCTCCATGAACGATATGTTTCGCTGGAGCACGGTACGCATGGAACGGGGTATAAGCTATCCCTATGCCCGTGAATTTAATTTTGGTGTAATGGTTCAATTTTAAAGTATGAAAAAGTTACTAATTGCCATCGTGATGCTCGGCATATTGTCAAGCTGCGAAAAGTTCTTAAATGTAAACCCGACGGATAAGGCCTATGAAGAAGATCTGCTCACTGATCGTTCAGGTTTCAATGCGGCGCTGGCGGGTGTATACGAAACATTAAATACGGATACGTTGTATGGTCGGGAGATGAAATATGGTTTTATGGAAAGTCTGGTGGGATCATATAATGTGACCAATTCGGCCCATAAATATTATCGACCCTTTCGTTATGAGTATAATTACGATGAGCCCAAGAAAATGATCGATAACATCTGGGCGAGATTTTATCAGTGTATCAATCAGACGAATATTATTCTGGGAAATGTAGACCGTATAAAAAATGACACCTACTACAACCTCGTGCGTGGTGAGGCTATTGGACTGCGGGCCTTCTGTCATTTTCAGCTGTTAAAATTGTTTGGACCATCCATTCCGAGTGAAGGGGTTGAGGCGAAAGCGATTCCTTATCGGACTGCGGTCGTCTATTCGGCTACTAAATTTTCTTCCGCAGCAGAGGTGATCGCTTTATTGGAAAAAGATCTGTCCGAGGCCCGTGCTTTACTGGATAAAGATCCTATTCGGTCAAATGCGCGTGATGCCAATTTAAACCAATTTGCCTATGAGCAATACAATAGTCTGATTGATTACAGGGGGATCCGAATGAATTATTACGCTATTGTTGCGTTACAGTCCATGGTGGCACAGTGGAAAGGTGATCTGGTCAGCGCCGGAAAATATGCGGAAGAGATTATTACTGAACTGAAGACAACACAAAGTATTCGAATGGCACTCTCTGGTGAAATTGGATCTGTAGGAAATACACGTATGCCCATGGAAAATATTTTTGCCTTGTTCTCCAGTAGGTTAGGTGCGAAGGTGAGCACTGTTTTTGCTCAGGCGGACGCGACAACAACAAGCTCAACTTCACCGCTTTTATTTCCCAACTATACTTGGTTGCGAACAAATCTCTACAATAGCACAGTCCATGGCTCATTGAACGATGCACGTCTCGCAGGCTGGTTTGTTCAACCCAATACATCCTATCCCTGGAAGTTGTCCAAGTACCTATTTGATCAGACTAAGCTGCCTTCAGATGCGAATTACAGACCTTTGTATGAAAGCAAAGTAATCGGCTTACATACAATCTATATGATCGCCGCTGAAAACTATGCTTCAACTAGCCCAGCCAAAGCAATGGAATATCTAAACCTTGTTCGTAACACAAGAAATATTACCACGGATCTTGCACTGAGCGCGGATATGACCACACAAAAGATTAGGGATCTATTGTTTGACGAAATGCGTAAGGAAAATATTGGCGAGGGATATTTATTCACAGAGTATAAACGTCTCTTTCGGCCGATAGACCGGGCCACAGTGGTACAGCCTAAAAATGAAATTTTCAGACTACCGATCCCAGCAGATGAATTGTTGTATAATCCTCAAAATTAATCAAAATGAAAAGATATATTTTGCTTTTTTGTGCTACTGTGATATTGAGTGCATGTAACAAAAATGACAACATGCTTCAGTTTGATGCTGCGCAGAGTTACATTTATTTTGCCTATCCAAATGCCAATACCCGGGCAGCAGAAAAATACATTGACAGTATTTATTATGGTTTTGCGCTGGATGCCGATCTGCAGCGTAAGGAAAAAACAATTGCGGTGCCTATTGCTGTGGGCGGGGAGTCAAGCTCCAATAACCGTACCTATGCTTACATCGTGGAAGACTCTTCCAGCTATGAACCCAATACGGTGAAATTCTCTTCCCCAGTGATTAATGCAAATAACTTTGTGGATACACTGTTTATCACATTCCAGCGCTCCATTAAGATGAAGACCAAACCTACAGTACTCTATTTGCGGTTGGCGGGAAATAATGAATTTGTTCCGGGTAACCTGTACAATCAGAAAATAAAAGTTGTCGTTGATGACATTCTGAATGAGCCTAAATGGTGGAATACCTGGAAGAATTATTTCGGACCCTATCAAAAAGAAATATTTCAGCAATGGATGCAGATCTACTATCTCGGAGCGGATCCATCACCAGACCTTACTACGGCAGCACCGGGACCAATATATTATTGGAACAATATGCCTACCTCGGCTTATGCCAGTTGGTATCCAGTGACATTTAACTATATCCAGGTGCTCAAGCAATATTTTATCGACCATCAGGTTTATCCGGATGGCGATATTACGAAAGAACGAATTCAATTACCTTAACGCTCAAGCAGATGAACTTAAAAAATCTAACCTATATTCTATTCCTGGCGATTCTTCTATTTGAAGGCTGCTCCAAGGATTTGGGCAATTATGATTACAAAGATGTGAACACCATTGCGATCGCCGGTTTATTGGATAATAGTCATCCTACGGGACGGATCTATGAAGTTCCTTTTAACGATACCGTTCGATTGAATCCTACGATCTCGGGCTCATTATCAGGCAATGATACCAGTGCACTGATTTTTGAATGGAAGGTAGATTCCGTAACGGTGAGCAAGACGAAAAATCTTTTCTATGTAGCGAACAAACGCTATGGGAAGATTTCAGCCGAGTTTCATGTCACAGATAAATCAACGGGTACTACAACAAGCTACAATTGCTTTTTGAATATTGTGAACCCCTATAAATGGGGCTACTATGTTTTGACCCAGAATAAAGCGAAAGATGCTTCGCTCTATTGCCTATCCAGTATTACTAAAAAATCCTCGTTTGATCAGGTCCTATTGTCCAAATTGGATAAGTTGGGAAAAAATCCTTTGTCCATCAGCGGAACGAAAAAATACGGTGCCTCGTCTTCGGATTTCTATAATGTATTGACTATTGGTATTCAGGATGCAGTCAATCCCGTGGTGGTCATTGATTCCCGCGAGTTTGTTCCCACTTTATTGTACAATTCGTCAAGTTATGTGGGGGGTGGGGATTTTGTGTTCCGCCCCACTCAGGTAC
Organism: Sphingobacterium sp. GW821-FHT03E03; assembly: GCF_059420745.1. Classification (NCBI taxonomy): domain Bacteria; kingdom Pseudomonadati; phylum Bacteroidota; class Sphingobacteriia; order Sphingobacteriales; family Sphingobacteriaceae; genus Sphingobacterium; species Sphingobacterium sp. GW821-FHT03E03. Next base: position 158,585 of record NZ_JBWKUH010000012.1, on the reverse strand, counting down.
AGACGGATCTATATAATGAGGTGGTCTACGCGGTCAATAAAGGTAAATTCCATGTGTTAAGGAAAGGTACAATCGCGCTTCCGGCATTTATCAATGATCCCACGGATTATAAAATAGCTCCAAATGGGGTTGCGACACCGCTTGGGAACGGCAGTTATTTTATGAGTATATACGACGAAAATAATAAAAGAGTGCGTGTATGGGATAATGGGGTGACCGGGAATGAATATGCTTATGTAAATGACTATAAGGAAATCGCGGGTCAGGAATTGATGAACGGGAAAACATTCTTGGCCTGTAGCTATGCCAACATCCCGTCGATCAACCATATTTATCTCTTCAGACAGGATAATCAATTGTATTCCTATCGTTTGGATTATGGTGCGGATTATAAACCAAAAGCTTTCAGTCAGTTGGGAACTGCCGCAGTGCCCACAACCAGTCAAATCGGTTATGTTTATTTTGACGGGCGTACAAGCCGATGGTATATGGCGGCGGGCAAGACGATTTATATGGCCTCTTACCTGGGTGTAGAATTCCAAAAATATGTGCAACTGCCATCGGATGCAAGTGGGAATATCGTCAAGTTTAAGATCCTGGATGGGAAATTAATGATTGCTACAAACGATCCAGCTGCTGATAAACCTGGCTCGATCTACATCTACAATGCCAATACCATGGTATTGGAACAGACTCACAAGCATGTTATTGATGAAATCGTCGATCTGCATTTAGGCATACTGGTAGAATAATGAGTTAAAGGGCAAAATATAAGTCCCTATATAATGGATAAAAAACAAATAAATCAAAAAAATATGAACATAAAGTTAATAACAATGGCGATTCCCCTGTTGCTTTTGGGAAGTCAAGCTACTTTCGGACAACTGGCAGCAAAAAAGGGGATTACGCAGGACGAGCTGTACAAACATCTGAATGAATTATTCCAAAAGAATACAGAGGAGTCGAAAGCAGAGGTTTTGAAAGAGGCCGATTTTTTAGCGAAATCGAAACAGGAAGAAGACCAGCTGCTCGCTGGACGAATCTATACTGGCCTGGAAAAAAATGATAAGGCAGAAGCCATAAAAAAAGGCATCAACAAAAAATTTCCCAAAGGAATAACGGCTCGAAACGAAGCCTTTGGCAAGCTGTTTGAAAAAAATGAACTGACAGCTGCGCAAGCAGAGGCGGAGTATATTCGTTTAAGCAAGCAATTTCCCGAAAGCAGTTACGATGAGAAAAACAGGGGAGTATACGGATTTGCCATGGGGATCGTCGCTCAACAGTATGCAAAGGAGAAAAACCTTGATAAGGTGAACAGTTACTTAGATCAGCTGAAATCCACATCCAATTATACAAATGCTGTTTTCGCCATTGGCCGAGAGTTAAACCAGCAAAAGGAATATGCCTTCGTGCAAAAAACACTGGAACCATTTTATCTTAATCTCAGCCAACAAAAAACTGAAGGTCAAAAAGGAAATACAGGACGGCAATATCTGGGTGGTATTAGTCTACAATATGCGGAGGCCTTGTTAGGCAATCAACAAGTGGACAAAGCGCTGGAGATATTGGCGAAAGTGCAGCGAGAATTACCATCAGAAACGGCGACCATAGCTTATGCCAAAGCTTTGGCCGCGAAAGGAAGGACTTTAGATGCTTTTCAGCTTCTGGAGACCGAAGTTATTAAGAATGGAAAAGAACCTGAATTAATGGCCGAATTGCTGCCCTTGTATAGCAAATTGAACAATAGCCTATCGGATACGACTACTTATCTTAGAGACTTAAACGGGCGCATTGATGAAATGCTGGTTTCAAAATTGAAATCTGAGATGGTCAAAAAAGAGGCCGCACAATTCTCACTTGTAGATCGTTCTGGTAAAGAAGTTTCCTTGGCAAGTATGAAAGGTAAGGTTGTAGTACTTGATTTCTGGGCAACCTGGTGTGGTCCTTGCAAAATGTCCTTTCCTGGAATGCAAGCTGCGGTAAACAAATATGCAAATGATCCTGATGTAGCCTTTTTATTTATCAACACATGGCAGAAAGAGGAGAACTATAAAGAGTTGGTCAATAATTTTATCAGCGAAAATAAATATAGTTTCCATGTTTTATTTGATGAAATGAAAGAGCGGGATAAGTCTGTTGTTACCGCGTATGGCGTCAAAGGTATCCCTACTAAGGTTATTATCGATAAAGACGGTTTCATCCGTTTTCAATCTTCGGGTGGAGGGGCTGACGTGGAAAAAATTGTTCATGAAATCTCAACGAAGATCGAACTCGCAAGAAAGAGGTAATTGCTCCAAGACAATAGCATAAATCTACGATAACAGCGTAAATCTAATGAAATCTGTAGCTTTCTTCTTCAATAGATGGCTGCGGATTTTTTTTAGAAAGGTGTCTTATTTGAGAGTAACCTGATTTATTGCACAAATTTGGAAGTTATTCCTCTTTTTTTGATATAGAAATTTAATGCCCGTCCAGCCTCCTTTGGCTGGTCGGTACTCAGGATATCTGCACCACGTTCAATAAAACTGGCATACAGTTGAAATCCTTTCTTAGCGGCTTGTTTGTCAAGATTACCTTGGGTGCCTAGGATACACATAATCCCATGATCATGCAATACTTTGGTCAGCTGTGGATCGGCTTCACGTGTGCCCACGAAGGCTAACAGCTTATTGTCAGGGATATCTTTTTCGTTGAGGCGGGCGAGGTCATCGAGGTTCTTCACAGAAGCGGATATCATTAGATCCCCGGCTAGGTTATGCACTTTGCCAGCCTGACCAGCACTATAAGTGATGATAACAACACTGGATTCGGCACGTTGCTGACGGATGACATTGATCACCGATTCGTAGGGAACATCATTTTTTATGTCTAGCGTAAAAATGACCTTTCCTTTTCCCCAAGCGAGTGCTTCGTCGAGTGTGGGGATCTTGTAAGGTGTTATTTTCTTGTTGTTGTCTACCAAACGCAGTTTTTTGAGCTCGGCTAATGTGCGTTCACTGACAGATCCACGGCCTGTGGTGGTGCGGTTGAGCGTATTGTCATGCATGAGTACCAGTGCAGAATCTTTGCTCAATCGAACATCACACTCCACGATAACGGGTTGTAGGCCAGCATTGTAAGCAAAGGTCTCTAATGCATTTTCTGGATAACCGGAAGTGGGGCCACCACGATGCAGGCTGACTAATGGATAACGATTATCATCATAAGTCAGAAATTGATAGAGATCTTCTACGGTCGTCAGCTGAATGCGCTTGCCCACAGGTAAGCCTTCGGTATCACCGCTGTGTCGAAAACAGCTGCTGACAAGTAGTATACAGCTCAAGAGTGAAAAAAAGAAGTGTGGGCGTATGCTCATTATTAACTATTGTACGATTAGGTATTATGCTGATTGATCAGGGCAACTAAAGTCTCTACTGTTGTGTTGAGCTGATCTATTGTCAAATGGGCTTGGTTGTAGTAGGGCTCGCGTTCTGTTAATTTCTCTTCGATAAAGGCCCGTAGTTCTTCCGGTGATTTGCCGATTAGAATAGGTCTTTTGTGTAATTTTGATTGCGACAGACGATCAAATAAGGCTTTGGGGCTCATTTGCAGATATACCGCATAGCCATTAGCTTTGATCCAATCCATGTTGTCAAAAAAACATGGAGCGCCACCACCCGTGGATATCACGGCATAGTTGTCTGCAAATTTACGGATCTGCTCACGCTCAAGTTCTCGAAAGGCTGCTTCACCATGTTCGCCGAAATATTCGGTAATGCTCATGCCGATCTGCTTCACGATTTCTTCGTCAGTGTCGATAAAAGGTAAATCTAATTTGTTGGCCAACTTTTTTCCCAGTGTGGTCTTTCCACTGCCCATATAGCCAATCAAAAATATAGGTTTAGGCATATTATTCTATTTGTCCTTACTTAAAAAATTGTCTTCAATCGTTTTTGCATCCGGGAAATTATTGTAATGCCATTTGCCCATTACATTTCCACCTTTTAATAAGATCACCCCCGGATTAGCTCTAACCATGCTTTTTAATGGAATTAAATCCGCATAGTATATTTCAGCAATCAATTGCATCTTGTCACTCAAGTATTGTGCATCTTTGGATGCAGAGGCAGTCAGTAGGACAACACGAAGACCATTGTAATCTTTGGTCATCTGTGTCACTGTCTGATTGATTCTCTGGAGAGCATCTATATTTGTAGACGAAAGATCCTTCGCGACGATGATAACATTATAATAGGGGTTGGCGATGATCTCCTGTGTATGATCAGCACCGTCGGCGTCCGTGATCAATAAGTCGGGAATAGGAATATCATATCCTTTTTTGACAAGTCTACTTTCCGGCTCGCCAATGATTTCCCATGATTCGTCCTCCCATAGCTTATCCGCCATATAGATTTTGTCATTGACTTTCTTGGTCTCACCTGTCTTTTTGTTTTTCATGGTATAGAGCTGCTCAAAGACATCAGCTTCTTTTCCCTCTGGAAGAACCATCAGCGAAGGGAGGTTATTACCAATTTTATAGGGTAAGAAATCTATAAAAGGAAGATAGTTGACCGTATATACTCCGATACCCAAGGAAACAACAGCTGTAATCAATGTGACGACAAATTGATTGCCGGAACCTTTGATAATAGGCCGGATCTGTTTGCGATAAAAAAAGATGATCAGAATCAAGACCAATAACACCAGATCTTTGGAAAAAGATTGCCAAGGGGTCAGTGGAATGGCGTCGCCGAAACATCCACAGGAGGTGACAACTTCGAAAAACGCGGAATAAAATGTCAAAAAGGTGAAAAATAGGATCAATAACAGTAATCCCCAAGCCACTAAATTGGCATAGACACCAAACAACAATAGGGCACCTAAAAGGATTTCAAAACCACAGATCACTACAGCAATAGCGGTCGCGTATTCATTGAACGCAGTCAAGTGGAATACCTCAAAATATTCCTGCAGTTTATAGCCGAAACCAGTAGGGTCATTGGCTTTGATAAATCCAGAGAAAATAAAAAGAAGTCCAGTGAAAATGCGGCAAAAACCTAAAAGGTAATTTGTCTTTGTTGTCTGTTGTGCTGCTGTCATTATCCGATTATTGTTGTGCTAGTCCTAATTTAATTAACGCAAAAACTGCGTAGTTGAGCATATCCTGGTAATTGGCGTGAATGCCTTCGGAAACAATGGTTTGGCCATCATTGTCCTCGATCTGTTTAACCCGATGAATTTTCATTAGGATCAAATCTGTCATTGAAGAAACACGCATATCACGCCAAGCCTCACCGTAATCATGATTTTTGGCCAGCATGAGGTCTCTGGTTTCCGTTACTTTTTCGGTATATTTTTGATTGACAAAGGTGGGATCAAGGTTTTCCTCCCCATCTTCACCCAGATCAATCTGGATCATAGCCATAATACAATAATTAATAATACCGATGTATTCGTCCACGACACCCTCTCCAACCTTGGATACTTTTTTGACCTCGAGCGTACGTATGCGTTGTGCCTTGATATAAATCTGATCGGTAATGGAAGACAGACGCATGATCCGCCATGCTGTGCCATAATCTTTTGTTTTTTTAATAAATAAATCTTGACAGTGCTTGATCACACTGTTATATTCCTGAATAGTATCCATATCGCTTTTGAAAAGAACTTGATTAAACAAGTCGAGATTATAGGACAAATATAATTAGAAAATAGTACTTCTGATGGTCAAATGAATGTACAATTTGCGTTATTTTGCTGAAATTTAAATAAATATTTGAGAATTTTCGGCCATTAAAGGTTTTAAAACTAACTTTATTTTAATTTGATATTATGCGCAGAGTTGATTGCCAACTTTGAACAGCAAGAAAATAGAAATTCATGAATTTTCAACAACCTATTATTCGCGAAGTAGAGATTACCCGATATGTTCAGCCATTTCGGGAAGGTGGATCTTTGCCGGCGCTAGTCGATGCTGATGATGGCTTTAGTTATGTCATCAAATTTAGAGGAGCAGGACAAGGGCGGAAGGCACTGATTGCTGAACTGATCGGTGGTGAGCTAGCCAGACTGTTAAAATTAAGAGTGCCTGAAATCGTCTTTGCACATCTGGATGAATCTTTTGGGCGCTCAGAACCAGATGAAGAAATACAAGATCTACTCAAATTTAGTGTGGGAAAAAACCTTGGGCTCCATTTTCTGAGTGGGGCTATTACTTTTGATGCCAATGTTGATGTGATCGGTGCGGAAGAGGCTTCGAAGATTGTGTGGCTGGATGCCTTGTTGATGAATGTTGACCGCACAGTCCGGAATACCAATATGTTGATCTGGCACAAAGAACTGTGGTTGATCGACCATGGCGCGTCCTTGTATTTTCACCACAGCTGGGACAATTGGGAAGAACAATCGGTCAAACCTTTTGTGCAGATTAAAGATCATGTATTGTTAAAAAATGCGACCATTGTCGAAAAAATAGATGCTGAATTTAGCCCTATTTTTACGGAGGAAGTTTTTCGTAAGATATTGGCCGTTGTGCCAGACGAATGGTTGGTTGATTCCGAACGTGAATTGTCAGCGGCGGATGCGAGAGAAGTGTACGTTTCATTCTTGAAACAACGTGTGGCGAGTTCGTCAATTTTTGTAAAACAGATAGAAGATGCCAGAAAGAACCTTATATGAATATGCTGTGGTACGACTGGTGCCGCGTGTAGAGCGTGAGGAATTTATCAATGTTGGTATTGCGCTCTACTGTCGTAAATATCGCTTTGCCAAGATGGTCTATGCCATTGACGAGCAAAAAGTGCGTGCGCTCTGTCCTAAAATTGAATTGGAACTAATCGAAAACCACTTGTCTTCCTTTCAACGGATCTGTAATGGCGATAAAGATGCCGGAAAACTAGCAGCACTGGATATCACGGAGCGTTTTCGTTGGCTTACAGCTAAACGGAGCACGGTCATCCAGTGTTCGGCTTCACATCCCGGACTCTGTGAAGATCCCGAAGCAACATTGCAAAATCTGTTTGAGCGCCTGGTGCTTTAGTAGACATTGTCAGGCCGCCAAACGGAACTTGTGCCAAAAAGATGAAAAATGCTTGTTGCAACGATGTCTTAGGTAATAAGTTTGGGGCGGGGCTGGAACTCAAATAGAAAGAAAAAAATGATTTAATCGTAGCCTTATTGGTAATAAGGCTTAATCTATCAATATTGTATAGTATATTTGTTTTAATATTTACTTTTGAAGATGCATGATTTTTATCAACATATCTATGAGCAGCAATTAGCTGTTTTAGAAATGCCTTCCAATAAGAAGATCTGCGGCTGGGCAACCAAAATTTTGGATGTGCTTTTTCCGGAGCGAAATTCTGGCGAAATGAAATCGGTAGAAGATGTAAAACTTGCTTTTGAACAATTTGAACTGGAGTTGGAACAGCTTCTGAGCAAGTCAAAAGCCTGTGGTCATTGCAATCATGCACAAGTGGCCCATCAGTTTTTTGAACGTATTCCGGCGCTCTACGAGTTGATGTGTTGGGATGCTGATGCGTTGATGGATGGAGATCCGGCTGCGCAGAATAAGCGTGAGGTTGTACGCACCTATCCCGGTTTTTTTGCGATCTGTATTTTCAGGATGGCAAATGAGCTTCACCGGCTAGGTGTGCCTCTGATTCCAAGGATATTGACTGAACATGCCCATTCCAAGACAGGTATTGATATTCATCCGGGGGCGACCATTGGTCATCATCTTCACATAGATCATGGTACAGGATTAGTCATCGGAGAGACTTGTACGATCGGTAATTACGTTAAACTCTATCAAGGTGTTACGTTGGGCGCCTTGAGTGTGGATAAGGTCTTTTCGAATGTCAAACGCCATCCAACGATCGAGGACCATGTCATCATCTATTCCGGAGCGACTATTTTGGGTGGTGAGACGCGTATAGGTCATCATTCGGTTATTGGTGGTAATGTTTGGCTGACGAGTTCGGTCGAACCTTATACTACAGTATACCACCAGGCGACTGCAAAATTTATAGATTCAAAACCAATCATATAGATACATTTATGGGAAATATTATAGATACCATAGGCAATACACCCCTGGTGGAGATCACCCAATTTCATGCGAATCCCAGGGTACGGATCTTTGCAAAGATGGAGGGGAATAATCCTGCCGGCTCAGTCAAAGATCGCGCGGCGTTAAATATGATACGCTCGGCGATGGAGCGTGGTGAAATTTCGAAGGAAAGCAAGCTTATTGAAGCGACAAGTGGCAATACAGGCATAGCCCTGGCAATGATTGCCGGAATATATGGTTTAAGTTTGGAACTGGTTATGCCCGCATCGTCTACCCGCGAGCGAACGTTGACCATGGAGGCTTATGGCGCGAAGGTTACGCTCTTAGAATCTATGGAAATATGTCGTGACTATGCAGAGGAGAAAGCGTTGAAAGAAGGCTATTATATCTTAAACCAATTTGCCAATCCGGATAACTATAAAGCCCATATCAAAACAACCGGGCCAGAAATATGGCGCGATACGCATGGGAAAATTACCCATTTTGTGAGTGCAATGGGGACGACGGGAACGATTATGGGGAATTCCATTTACCTTAAGGAGAAAAATCCAGAGATACAGATCGTCGGTTGTCAACCTACACCCGAGTCATCTATACCCGGAATCAGACGCTGGCCAGAAGCCTATCTGCCAAAGATATTTGATCCGAGCCGTGTGGATCGTGTGATTGATATTTCACAACAGGAAGCCACCGAATTGGCGCGCGAACTGGTGAAACGCGAAGGGGTATTTGCAGGTATGAGTACAGGCGGAGCATTTGCTGGCGCGCTGAAAATTGCCAGCGAAATTGAGGAAGGTATCATTGTCTTTATCGCATGCGATAGGGGCGACCGTTACTTAAGCTCAGACCTTTTTGGTTAGTCTAAGCCAAGTCAAATAGACTCGTAATATAAACTATAGAGCCTGTCTTTGTTATACTTGGTTTTAGTGTAACAAAGACAGGCTTTTTGTAATAAAGACTACCTTCTTTATTGCAATTTTCTTATCGAATCTGACTGACCTACGTCTATCAACACTCACTTTAGCGACAAGATCTGCTTTTACATACAAACTTTCGGTGCTATACCCCCTCTCCAAACGTCAACAGGTTATTGTCGGGATCCAGAATCGAAAACTCACGTTGTCCCCAGGGTTTGGTCTCCAGTTTACCATTGGGATGGATCGCAATATTGTTTTCTAAAAATGATTGATAAAGTTGTTCAATAGCATCGGTACGGATATAGACCATACCATAGTTTTCTTCAGGAGGTAAATCTTTAAATTCAAAAAAATGGATTTCAATCTGATCTTTTTTGACCATCAGGTAACCTTCGTAATCTTCGGTTCCACATAGAATAAAACCAAGATGACCGATGTAAAAGTCGCTTGTGATGACTTTATCACGCATGGGTAATTTGGGATGTATTGCAGTTAGTCTCATCGTTTATTTATTTTATTTGAATCTTATTGAAATATAGTGATTTATCCTTGTTCTTTATAACGCATATTCCTGTTGTTTTTCCAGTACGATACCCATACTTAAATGAGGATTGATCTTTATTCTTCATATTTGATCCACATATTCTTCAAGCAAATACCGCTGAAGCATTTGATCCGGATATCTATGCAATTTACAATTACAGGTTGAACTCTTCTGCAATAGTTTATTATGTATAATGTATGGTTATGACTTATTAGTTTTTGTAGTTTTATTGATAAATAAAAGTTATTCAATTTTGTACCAGATCAAAACACAAAATCATGTACAAAAAAGTGACTCCCATCATGCGATACAAGCATATACTCAACAAAAAGATTACTATTCGGGAAATCATCTTTATCCTCTTGCTTATTTTATGTCTGACACCAGTCGTATCAGCTCCTTTGGCGCTGCTGCTAGGGATTATTGTTGCCCAATGGATCGGGCACCCCTTTTTGGCTGTTAATCACAAAGCTACACAAATTCTTTTACAGCTTTCTGTTGTTGGTTTGGGATTCGGTATGCATATTGACTCCGCTATTCAGACAGGCAAAGACGGTTTTTTACTGACCGTTATTTCTATTATTGGGACATTGTCCCTGGGGTATATATTGGGAAAATTATTAAAACTAGAAAAATTGACAGCTTATCTCATCACCGTAGGAACGGCCATCTGCGGCGGGAGTGCAATTGCGGCGGTTTCGCCCACAGTCAAAGCCAATGAAAAGCAGATCAGTGTCGCTCTGGGTACCATTTTTGTCTTGAATGCGATAGCCTTGTTTGTATTCCCGGTTATCGGTCGTTTCCTGGATCTCTCACAGACACAATTTGGACTATGGTGTGCAGTTGCGATACAGGATACGAGTTCTGTGGTAGGTGCGGCAAGTAAATACGGCACAGAGGCCCTCCAGGTAGCAACGACTGTTAAATTAACGCGGGCGCTATGGATTATTCCTATTTCTTTGCTGAGTGCGCTTGCTTTTAATACCAAGGGAACACGGATTAAAATTCCTTATTTTATCGGATTATTTATACTGGCTATCATCTTGAATAGTTATGTTCCATTTTTCCAAGGGATAGGAACTTATGTAGTTCATATCTCCAAAGTTGGCCTTACATTGACGCTCTTTTTAATCGGAGCTAGTCTTTCAAGAGATGTGTTACTGTCGGTAGGTTATAAAGCGATTCTACAAGGGCTGTTATTGTGGTTGTGCCTTGCAATCCCTGTGTTACTCTATATTTATTTCTGTCTATAAAAAAACGTGCTGTATCAAATAGCAATAGTGGCCTACTGTTGCTAGGGGAGTTAGGGGTGATATTTCAGTAAAACCATATCTCTTAACAATTGACCGTTTTCATAGATAGGCTGTTCGTAATTGTCTATAAAAAAATTCGCACGGACACCATATTGAACAAATCCATTACGTTCATAAAATCGGATCTGATCTAAGCCACAATCCGCAGTGCCAACAATCAGATTGGGATATTGTACACGATAAGTCTCCTGGATATATTGTAATATTTCGCTCCCAAGTCCTTTGTTCTGATGTGAAGTAGCGACGGCAATATTTTTGATCTCCAGCGTCTCGCCGTCGATGGGATATAAGCAAAATACCGCAATGGGCTGTTGCTGTTCGTGGACAACAAAGACATTGGAATCAAAAAGGTACTTATTGATTGCGGCGACAGTCTCGTCGGCTAGAAGCAACAAATCATAAGGATAGTACTTATGATTTGTGATCTGTTTTATTTCGAATTCAGCTAACATGTAAATAGCCTTTTTGAAGTTGTTAAAATGAATCCTATTCAGATTGGTTTAATTGAAGTGGTATAAAAAGATAACATCCCCAACATAAGCAGGTTTGACACTATCCTTAATTTTTAAAGTCGCTTCAATGGTTACTTTGATCACTCCCCTGAGATTGGCAACCGATTTAACATGTGTATGTAATTGTACTTCATTATCGACCAGGACCGGTTGTGCAAAACGTAGATTTTCGATGCCATAATTGATTTCCATTTTGACATTCCTTACTTCCGCAATCTGCTTCCACAGATAAGGAATAAGGGATAAGGTCAGATAGCCATGTGCAATGGTCGATTTAAATGGACTCTCTGTTTTTGCTTTCTCGCTATCGAGATGGATCCACTGATGATCTAAGGTTGCATCGGCAAACAGGTTAATCTGTTTTTGGTCGATTGTATGCCATTGAGATTCGCCTAATGACTTTCCTTCAAAGGCTTTGTACTCTTCATAATTGTTAATTATTGTCATATGTTATGTCTTTATCGCTTTTTGTTGGAATTTGCTCCGTAGGTTACATACAGGAATATCAAATTTTGGCTAAAGATAACCATTGTCGTTAGCAATCCAAGTATGTCTGTTATAATATGTGTACTATTTTAACGGATTGTTTTCAGCTAAATATGCTGCAATTACCGCATTTAAAGGATGTGTCTCTATGATGAGGTACCATATGTCTTTTCTACATAAGCTTTGAAATTGTCTAGAATGGCTTGCCATCCCTGACGTTGCATCTCTACAGGGTTTTCGAATTCAGCATCAAAAATAACGGTAATCTCAGTCGTGGATTTTTTCGAGTTGAAATTTATGGTGACCTGACGGCCATCAGGCATAGTATAGGCTATTTTTTTGAAAGGTTCAAGTGCTGTATAGGTTCCTATAAAGTCAAAACCCATGGAGCCGTCTTTCGCCTCCATCCGATTTTTGAATTTTCCCCCAATACGTAAATCATTGATTGCACCTGTACAATGCCAGTCATCAGAAGCTTGATTCCATTGCATAATATCTTCTGCTGAGGTATATGCATTCCAGATGATCTCCACACGCACATCAATATGCGCTTGTATTTTTATCTGCTCCATATTACGTTAATAATTTTTTCTAAAGTAATTACAGTTTCCTTAATAATAACAGGAAAATTTATCTTTTGTTATGTCCCTTGTAAGATAATTATTCATATTCTCCTAAATAGATTATTAAGGGATGTCAGCTTGGTGGGTTGTTCTTGGGGAAAGACAATTTTGCGTTAAGAGGCTAGGAATTCGTGGGCTTTTTGTTAACTTTATGAATGTGAATACTTAAACCAATTTATTATGTCTCCGAAACTCCTCATTATATTCTTTTTATTGATTTCTTCGAACAGGATCCTTGCACAAAAATACCGCAATATAGCAGATATCAGTTATTGTAAAAATACCGATACCGATGCGTATAAAAAGGAACGATGCAAGCTGGATCTTTATATTCCGACCGACCGAAAAGATTTTTCCACGATTGTTTGGTTTCATGGTGGTGGATTGGAAGGGGGAAATAAATTTATTCCATTGGAGCTTAAAGAGAAAGGAGTGGCTGTGGTCGCGGTTAATTATCGGTTGAGCCCTAAGGAGGAAGCACCGGGTTATATTGACGATGCCGCAGAAGCTGTTGCCTGGGCATTCTCCCATATTGCTTCCTATGGTGGCGATCCGACAAAAATCTATGTGTCAGGGCACTCCGCTGGGGGGTATCTCGCTTTAATGGTGGGACTGGATAGCAGCTATCTACACAAATACGGTGTCGATGCGAATCGGATAAAAGGCCTGGCGCCCATCAGTGGTCAGACCAATACACATTACACCATTAAAAAGGAACGGGGACAGTCCATGGTCATCCCACAAATCGATCGCTATGCGCCAATAACCTTTGCTCGGAAGGATGCGCCACCTATTGTATTGATCACAGGTGATGCGCGATTGGAGCTGCCCGCGCGATATGAAGAGAATGCGCATCTTGCAGCAATATTAAAGCAGGTTGGTCATGCAAAAACCTCTTTATACCAATTACAGGGCTTTGATCACGGGGCCGTCTATGCACCAGGCTGCTTGCTGCTGCTTAACTGGATCAAGGAATTGGAAAAATGAAACTAGACCTTTACAAAAATAGAGCAATAGCGTTAAGGCATGAACTGACTGAATTCCCAGTCAAAAATTTTATAAAATAAAGTGAAAATATTACAACAACGGTTTGGGAAATAGTAACGATCTTTATCCCGTTATATATACATACAGGAGTGTTTCCTGTAAATTAAGGTATCATAGCGTAAACAATATAAATTGCAATCCGTATGTGGGCAAAAGTCAACATCTTGTTGGTCATCTGTATTTTGGGGCTATTTTTAGCACCAAGTCTGGGTTTTGCCTGCCATTTAGCACCCGAAAAACCGAAGCAGGAGGAGAAATCCTGTTGTACGGAAAAAGGTGCAGATGTAAAGGATAGCGATCAAGATCCAAAGCATACTGACAAAGCGCAAGATGTGAGGGATACCGATACGAAAGATTGCTGTAAAGATAAAAAGCAGGATTCAGGAACTTCAAGTGATCACGGCGATGACTGTGGTAAACACTGTGCCGAAAAATCATGTCGTACTTCTATGCAATGTAATCCGATGATCTCTTTTTCTGAAGTAGATCTTATTTTGCCATCAGATACAGATCATCTCAAATTGTATACGTTGTACAAGCAAACTTTTTGCTCGGATGCTTATTTTTCGATCTGGCAGCCTCCCAAAATAGCCTAATCATCGATGGTAGCCCATGCTACGTCTTTTTGGATCGCCATCGGCGTTCAAAAACCCTTTTAATGCGTGAAATGAAAACACCCATTGGATAACATGATCTAGTGATGGTCTACAGTTTTTAGTGATGAATAGCTGGCTGCTGACGAAGTTTTTATTATCATTTATTTAAAATTTATTCGTTATAAAATAAGCTTATTTGAAAAGTATAAATACGAATCAAATTTTAGGGGGATATCCTATAGTTATTAAAATATAAACCGAGTGTAACGGGTTCATTGAGAGCAATGAAAACAAACACTATCAATAAATATTTATAGATGAAATCCATTTCAATAATTGGCTTAGTAACCCTAGTATTACTGACCAATAGCACTATACAGGCACAGATCAAAAATGCGAAAACAGCAACTGTAAAAGTTTTCGGAAATACCCCTGCGGCAAAAACTGTCATCGAGCAGGAAGGCAGGGCCGGAAAGACCGCCCAAGTAGACTGGAATCAGGAAACTAAAATCGCGACGATCACTTATGATGCTTCAAAAACAAGCGAAGATGAGGTTTTAAAACGTATTGCCTTAGCAGGATTTGACAGTGAGAAGTTTCTGGCACCTGACGATGCTTATGCCAAATTGCCCAAAGCAGATCAATACACAAGAACATTAAAACCTGTTTCAAAATCGCAGACTGCAACAACTATAGAACATGGGGGACAACTTCAGTCAGGGCAAACAAACCATTCAGCTCATCAAAATACTACAGCTGCTGTTGCGGTAACCGGAAAAGTTACACAATTGACAAATGTGGTCGATCAATACTTTGCTTTAAAAGATGCGCTGGTCAAGACAGATGCCCAGGCAGCAGCGACCAAGGCCGCTGCATTGCAGGAAGCGATCAAGGCCGTGGATATGAATAAGCTTGTATCCGCTGAACATACTGTCTGGATGAAGGTGATGAACAATTTGATTGCTGATGCTGCAACCATTGCGAAGAGTAAGGATGTGACCAAACAACGTGTGGCATTTGCCTCGCTTTCGACGAAGCTTTATGAACTGGTCAAAGTGGGGTCTTTCGGAAGTCCTGTCTACTATCAACATTGTCCGATGTTTAACGAGGGGAAAGGTGCAAATTGGTTGAGCAAGGAAAAGGCCGTTAAAAATCCATTCTACGGATCGCAAATGATTACTTGTGGAAGTACAGTTGAAACGCTTAATTAAATAGCAAGCCCAATGAAATATTTAGTTGCTATTATAGCGGTGTTTGTCCTCATATTGACGGCATGCACCAATCCACAAAGCAATTCAAAAGCAGCGCTTACGAGTTCAGAAAGGGATACAACGAGGTGTGTGGCGGCTGCTGCAAAGCAGTACAAAAAAGGAGATCTCGTACCTACTGAAGAGGTATGTATGGTCAACGATGCTTTTATGGCCAAGAAACAACTGCTGGTCAAACATGAGGGCAAGGCTTATTATGGCTGCTGTGAAATGTGTAAGGAACGAATCCCTAAAGAAGCCGCTGTTCGTGTTGCTATTGATCCCTGGTCCAAGAAAGAGGTTGATAAGGCCAATGCAGCTATTGCCATAACGGGTGATCAGGGTGAGGTTTCTTATTTTGAAAACGAAGAAAATTATCGGAAATACGTCGAAAATATAAACCAATAAATAGACTTAAAATGAAAAGAATGATACTGATTGTAGTTGCAGCAATGACACTTGCTGCTTGCAACAACTCAAAATCGAATCATACACATGCCGCAGATACGGCGAAGGAAGCAGAGGAGACGGGGGCTGCTATAGATAAAGCGAAAGAGGATACAGCTGGGATAGCAGATACAACAGCAAAAGCCGAGGTTACTGAAACTGCTGCTAAGACAAAGGCCGATGCTCCAGTCGCAAAAGACAGGTCTCTTGATGAGGTCTACAGTGCTTACTTTGAATTAAAAGATGCGCTGGCGAGAGATAATGGACAGACGGCGCAGCAGGCTGCAAAAAAGATGGAGGCTGTGGTTGCGAAGATCGATGCCGCCAAGCTGGAGACCGCTACTGCTGCTGCCTGGAAACAGTATCAACGGAAATTGGCCTTTGATACAGAACATATCGCGGGGATTGATGAAAATGGACATCAACGTGAGCACTTCGTGACGCTATCCAAAAATATGTACGCATTGCTAAAAGTAGTGCGGCCGGATGCTCCGATCTATTACCAGCATTGCCCGATGTATAATGAGGGTAAAGGTGCGCATTGGTTGAGCAAACAAAAGGCAATCGACAATCCTTATCTGGGTAAATCAATGCCTACCTGTGGATCTACTGTAGAGACTATTCAATAGAGTGATGGAAAAGTTGTTTGAAGGATTTCCCAACTTGCATCCTTTGGTGGTTCATTTCCCTATAGTGCTGCTGCTTTTAGCCTTGCTCAGTCAGGTGGTGGCTGTATGCTATAGTCGATATCGGCTGGAGCTAAATATCTTGACTTTTATTCTGTTGTTTTTGGGAACAATAGGGGCTTTTGCAGCAATTCAGACAGCATCCCATATTTCGGGGGATGCCGATGAAGAAGTCTTTGCCGTTTTTGATATCCACCAACGTTATGCCTGGATCAGCTTCTGGCTGGCGGGGATAACCACCGTTGTACGTTTGGTAGCACTGCGATGGAGTAAAGTCATCTGGACAAACTATTTGATCGTGGTTTTGTTGATAAGTTTGTCTGTGACACTATTTATCACAGGACACCATGGCGCACGGCTGGTCTATCAGTATGGTGTGGGACCTAAAAATAATGGAGTTTTAATGAAGTAATCGCATGAAAATGAGTAATAAGAGAAATATATTAATAATTGTTTTACTATTGATGACCCAGGCCGCTGTATTTGCACAGAAGGTGGTGCGTCACGAACTGTATGTTCGGGATACCATTGTGAATTATGCAGGCAAAGCAAAACGGGCCATTTCCGTAAATGGGCAGATTCCTATGCCGACGTTGACATTTACCGAAGGAGATACAGCGGAAATTGTGGTTCACAATGAACTGAAAGAAAGTACATCACTGCACTGGCATGGTATCTTTCTTCCGAACAAAGAGGATGGTGTACCGCATCTGACGCAGGAGCCGATTAAGCCGAACTCGACTTATACCTATCGTTTCCCAATTATTCAACATGGAACTCACTGGTATCATTCGCACTCAGGCTTGCAGGAACAGATCGGTATGTACGGCAGCCTTATTTTGAACAAACGTGCGGATGATAAGACTTTTCGCAAAGGAATAGATGATTTACCTACCATTCCGTTAATCATAAGTGAATGGACAAATTATAATCCGGATAATATCCAGCGGATGTTACATACGGGAAATGACTGGGCCGCCATTAAAAAAGGGGCTACCCAATCTTATGCGGAGGCGATCAAAGAGGGCAAGTTTGGAACGAAAATCACCAATGAATGGAAGCGTCAGCTCGCCATGGATGTCAGTGATGTGTATTACGACAAGATACTGTTGAACGGTGCTCATTCTACGGATTTAAAAGAGGTGGATGGGAAAAAATTGAAAGCGGGAGATAAGGTACGTTTACGGATTTCCAATGGTGGTGCTTCATCTTATTTTTGGCTACGCTATGCGGGTGGGAAAATTACCGTGGTTGCTAATGACGGTAATGATGTGCTACCTGTGGAAGTGGATAGGCTGATGATCGCTGTATCGGAGACCTACGATGTGGTCGTGACGATTCCGAATGAAGGAACAGCCTACGAGTTTATGGCGACAACGGAGGATCGGACGCAATCGGCAAGTTATTTTGTTGGTAATGGCATCAAGCAATTGATTTCTCCACTCCCTCGTCTCAAATATTTTGAGGGAATGAAGATGATGAATGACATGATGAAGATGGACGGTAATCTGAATGATATGGGCATGAATATGAGCCTGAATCAGATGGATATGAATGTCGTCATGTATTCTGAAATCACCGGAGATGGAAAGAAAAAGGAAGATCGCAGCAAGCATAGTGGTATGGATAACGGGAAGATGAAGGCCGATGAGGATCCAAACCGTTACAATGCGAATGCACTGGGTGATATCGTCACATTGAATTATGCGATGCTGGAATCTCCCCATGGGACTGAATTGCCGAAGAACGCTCCTGTGCGGGATCTTAAATTTACCCTTACAGGAAATATGAGCCGCTATGTGTGGAGCATGGATAATAAAATTCTTTCGGAGACCGATAAGATTCCGGTGAAGAAAGGGGAAGTGCTACGGATTACTATCTACAACAACTCAATGATGCGCCACCCGATTCATTTACATGGCTTTGACTTTAGACTGCTGAATGGCAAAGGAGCAAAGGCTCCATTGAAAAATGTGGTCGATATCATGCCAATGGAAACAGATACCATTGAGTTTTTGGCAAATGAAGAAGGTGATTGGTTTTTTCATTGCCATATTTTATACCATATGATGGCCGGAATGAACCGGGTGTTTGCTGTGGATGACTATAAAAATCCATATCTACCCGATAAAGCCAAAGCATATAAGGAGCTGCAACATGAAAGCAATATGACACATTTTATGGCGCAGAATGATTTTGCGACCAACGGAAATGATGGCCAGGCGATGTTCCAGAATGCACGCTGGCAACTGGGATCGGAATGGCGATTGGGGTACAACGACATGCATGGTTACGAGGTGGAGACACACTTGGGACGATTTTTCGGAAAGATGCAGTGGTTTATGCCTTTTGTAGGTTTTGATTACCGTTACCGCCGAATGGGCGACGATGAACATGAAAAGAATATCTTCGGTCAGGCAAATAAAAAAGATAGCCGCAAAGCGGTGAGTCTGGGTTTTATGTATACGCTACCGATGCTGGTGAATTTTCAGGCCGAAGTGTATCATGACGGTATTGTCCGATTGCAAATGATGCGGGAGGATATCCCGATTTCACGAAGAATACGTGGCGATTTTATGGTCAACTCGGATCTTGAGTATATGGCCGGACTGAATTATATCATCACGAAGAATATGGCCTTCAGAACACATTACGATAGTGATATGGGATTTGGTGTGGGACTATCGTTGAATTATTAACGAAAGGAATTTCTTAATGCGGTGTGGACATAATCTCACCCATGGATTTTATTTTTCTCTGTTACTGGTTAATAAGGGGCAGGTTGGGACTATTTCCTTAAATAATATAGATCTGATTGTTAAATTATTCGGATTTTACCCGGACTTTATACGCTTTTATCCGAATGAGATCCGGGTAATGTCCCTATTAGTTCGCTATTAATATACTTGTTGATATGAATTTGTAGGCCCTTTGTTTTCTGGAAATCCCATGTTTTTAAGCAGATTTTCTCTATCGTGGACAGCACAAAAGAAAGCGCCAGAAATCGTTAAATTTCTGGCGCTTTTTTATGTTTTCCGGTTCTTTTAACAGACCAGGTTTTGATCGTTTAAATCATCCATTTAAATAGACTCGCTCCCCAAGAGAATCCTGCCCCAAAAGCAGTCAGCATCACTAAGTCACCGGTATTTAGTTTTTTAATGTTCTGCCAGATACACAAAGGGATGGTCGCTGCAATGGTATTACCTAGATATTCGATATTACTAAGTGCCCTATCTTCAGGAATATTGAGGCTACGACCAACTGCGTCGATGATACGTTGATTGGCTTGATGTGGAATTAACCAGTTGATATCTTCAATCTGTAAGTTATTGCGCTGTAAAACGGTATTGCAGGCATCACTCATCGATTGAACAGCGTGTTTGAAGACTGTTTTACCATCTTGTTTGAGAAAACGGTTGTCATTTATTGGAAGGCTGCTGTCGATCGGGTAGAGGGAACCTCCGGCTTCGATCTTCAAAAATTCACGTCCAGCACCATTGCTACGCAAGTAGGCATCCATAACGCCACCTTCAATTGAAGGTTCAAGCCAAATTACGCCAGCGCCATCTCCGAATAGAATATTAGTGGAACGATCTTTTAGATCGACATAGGTACTGATGTTATCTGCACCGACAACAAGCACATTTTTGTAACGTTGTGTCTCCACAAGCGACGAAGCCATATCCAAAGCATAGAGGAAACCTGAACAAGCGGCATTGACATCAAATGCCCATACATTGGTCAGTCCTAATTTTTCGAGAATAATATTAGCCGTTGCTGGCATGGGCATATCTGGTGTAGATGTTGCTACGATAAGCGCATCTACTTCCCGCAAATCTTTATTATATTGTTTTGCTAAATCCTGAATAGCTTTGACGGCCATGTCCGATGTGGCAAGATTTTCATCCAATATCCTTCGCTCTTTAATTCCCGTACGTTTGATAATCCATTCATCGGAGGTCTCGCAAAACTGCTCTAAATCGGTGTTGGATCTTCTGTTTGGTGGGATATATCCACCAACCCCAGTTATTGCTGCATACGGCCTGCTCGGTATTCTTTCAGTCATAAAATAATGTACTCTTTTCTCTCTTTTTCTACAGCCAAATCTTACAAATTAGTCAAGTTGTGATTTTGCGCCGTAAAACTACGGTTAATTTGTACAACTAAACGCTGAAAAGATAGGTTTTTGACAAAATAATTACGTTTTTGAATAAAATTAACCGTTTTTAACTTTTATCCTATACTATTCTTTTAATTGGTCTTGATCAGGCGAAATTATATGCTGTTGGCAGTATCTTTGTCGAAATTTTAATCTTTTCTGTCTTTTCAAAAGGTCAAAACGGTCTAGCAATTTTTGGCGTATTAGAGCACTTATCCGGAAATCCGTGCAAGTTTGAGCAGCTCTGCCAGGGTCCTGATTCCCTCTTCAATCAGCTCTTCGGAAATGGACCCATAACCTAGGCGCAAGCCGTCGTAACTATTGTCTTTATGATAGTTATCGGGATGTGGAATATGGATTGATTTTTCTTTCAGTTTTTTGAAGAGCAATGTCCAGTCTACTTGATGTTTGAAAGCAAGCCATACCGCTAATCCACCTTGGGGACAATGGTAACTTACATGCTCTGCTAAATGGAGATCTAGTTGCTTGATCATAAAGTCACGCTTGCTTCGATAATAGTTGGTTGCTTTGCGTATATGTCTTCTTACTGTGCCGTCCTGAATAAGTTCCAAAACAGCCTGCTCCATAATATTATCGCCTTGTATATCGATGAGATAACGTAGTTGGGCAATAGTTTGCAATAAATGTTCATTTTTGCTGACAAGATAGCCTATACGAAGTGCAGGAGCTACGACTTTGCTCAATGTTCCGATGTAGATCGAATGTTGTAATTCGGCAGCCGAAGCCAGTGGATGGTATGGTGTGTGGTCGAAATGAAATTCGTAGTCATAGTCATCCTCAATAATCGTGAATCCATATTCATTGGATAATTGGATCAGCTCTGACCTGCGGGCGGGGCTTAACGTAGCCGTTGTCGGATATTGTCGATGCGGTGTAATGTAAAGAGCTTTGATATTTTTTTTATCCTTTAGATGGGATATCATTTCTTCGACAATGATACCCTCCATATCAACAGGGATTTGTATAAGTTTTGCTCCGGTATGCTCGAATATCTTCCAGGCAGAGTGGTAGCCGGGAGACTCAACGAAAATATAGTCATCCTTTTCCAGTAGACATTGAGCAATAAGATACATAGCCATTTGGCTTCCTCTACTGATACATAAGTTGTCCAAGGTGATATTCATATTGCGTTCCAGGTTGAGCATGTCGGCGATGGCTTGCCTAAAATCAATATGTCCTCTTGGGTCGGCGTAGCCCATCATCTTCCAACGGGCACTCCGTTTGAAAATCTGTCGATAGGCGCGTCCGAGCTGGTCGATCGGAGCAATCTTGCTGTCTGGATTACCATCATCAAAGATAATGCGCAATGGTGCCTGAAGAGTCGATACGGCTATACTTTGGGTGGAACTTTCAGCTTTGGAAAGCAACGGCGGAAGCTGCTGGGCCACAAAAATCCCACGACGCTGTTGGCTCACGACCCATCCTTCGCTCAGGAGCTGTTGGATAGCTTCAACAACCGTATTACGGTTTAGCTTCAACTGTGTGGCAAGCACTCTACTGCTCGGTAAGGCAGTACCACGAGCTAGTCTGCCCGACTGTATATCAGCGGCAATACTATCGGCTAGTTGTAAATAAATCGCTTTTGTGGAAGATCGGTCTATCTCCATTGTCAAATTCCAGGGTCTGAGCATGGGTTAATTTTATTGGGTAATCCACCCAAAGATACAATTGTTCTTTTGGATTGAAACCCTTTACGATGATTCGATTAGATTTGCTCTCCGGGTATTGGGTTTGAGATGAGATGTTTACTTCTACGGATGGTAGCTGGACTATTTGCTTTAAATTGATTCTGGACTACCTGTAAGGCAGGATTTAATCCGATTTTTGGGTTTAAATAAATCTCGACCATTTGATGAAACCATTTCCTGTATTTGAAAAATTAGATATCCAGATTGAACGTGCGGCTGGCTGTTTCGTATATGACCATCAGCAAGAGGCCTATTTGGATATGTATGGCGGACATGCTGTTGTCGCTGTGGGACATACACATCCGCATGTTGTCAATAGCACCTTGCAGCAACTGAACAACATTGGCTTCTATTCGAATACGATATTTAATGATTTGCAGCATCAACTGGCGCATCAATTGGGCCTGATGAGCGGATACACCGACTATGCGGTGTTTTTTTCGAATTCTGGTGCCGAAGCAAATGAAAATGCCCTGAAGCTAGCCTCGTTTTTCACTGGTAGAAAACGGGTGCTATCGTTATCTAATGCCTTTCATGGCAGAACCTCTGGTGCCGTATCAGCGACTGATAACACAAAGCTCCGAGCTGCTGTAAATGACAATAGTCATTACTTTTTCAGCCCCTTCAATGAGTTGTCCAGTTTGAGAAAACAGCTGGAAACCGAGGCATATTGTGCAGTGATTATGGAACCGATCCAAGGAGTAGGCGGAATTCAGGTAGCAACAGATGAATTTCTACAGGAAGTCAGAGCGATCTGTACAAGCACAGGTACATTGCTTATTCTCGATGAAATCCAATCGGGATATGGCCGCACCGGAAAGTTTTTTGCGCACCAGCATGCCGGAATAAAGGGAGATCTGATTACAGTGGCGAAGGGAATAGCCAACGGTTTCCCCATGGCTGCGACTATTATTTCTCCTGTTGTCAATCCACACATGGGACAATTGGGGACGACTTTTGGTGGTAATCATCTGGCCTGCGCTACTGCAATAGCGGTATTGGAGGTTATCCGCGATGAAAAGCTGATTGATAATGCGGCGCAGGTAGGTGGTTTTTTAATGCGTGAATTGAAGGATATCGCTGCTGTGGCTGAGGTTAGGGGTAAAGGGTTGATGATCGGTGTAGAGTTTGATGCCGATATACAACAACTGCGACAGGAGCTGCTATTTGACGAGAAGATCTTTACTGGGTATGCCGGTGCTTATACATTAAGGCTGCTGCCACCGTTAAGCTTTACAATGGAACATGCACAGATTTTTTTAAGGAGCTTAAAGAAATTGCTTGAAAAAAATAGCCGTTATTTCCAAAACCGTTCTTATCACATGGGATAGTAATGAAGAACTGTATACTGTAGCCTTTTATGCGAATAAAGGAAATTGCCTATCAGTTGTAATTCGTGAAGAACTGCATGTCGCATTCCAGGTCGGTATTCTATTAATGAATCGTGTCTGAGGGGATATTTTTTGAATGAGTGAGTTTAGCTTTTTTCTTGTATTAATGACGTCAAAAAAGTAATTTCACAACAGATACTTTAAATTAGATAGATACACGGAAACAGATGTCGACAATTACAAAGGGTTTACCAACAGCCGGATTGATTAGTATAGCGGACAACAAAATATTACTGGCCTATAGTAATAATAAAAAAGCTTGGTACCTGCCAGGTGGTAAAATAGATGCGGGGGAGGATTCTTTACAATCACTCCGTCGTGAGATTTCAGAGGAATTGAACATAGATCTTGACCCCCAAAAGATTTCGTACTATTGCCATATTACTGCTCCAGCCTATGGTATGATCCCTGAGGTGATCATGGAGCAGGATTGTTTTCTATATCCACTTACGGAAACGATACAACCAAGTAACGAAATAGGAGAAGTGAAGTACTTCTCCCATGAAGATTATTTACGCGAACCTATTCAGGTTATCGGTGTGTTGCATGTTTTTGATAGGTTGAAAACAGATGGCCTGATTTAAGTTAAAGGCCATAACTATGCTTAAATACCATAGCCCTCATTGGCACAATTGATTGTTTTGGTATTTTGTATTGGATCTATCTTTCCAGTCTTGGTATTCAATCGCTAAGCTTTGAGGATCTTGTTGAAATATTCTTTGTCCTCCTCGACAACGCTAATAGCAACGATTTCGCTGTCAAATTTGTTGCCTATCCTACAGTTGCAAAGGCTAAGTTGTTCGTTGGCTTTGAGCTTACGAATATTGATTGTATCCAAGATCTTATATTTCACTTGGCCCTTTCCATTCTCCTTGTCATCAAGTAGTTCATTTAAAATACAGATCCCGTTTTTATCGCTGGTATAATATCCCGCAGCAAAGCGATAGTCACCACTTGCACTTTTGTTTGCGTCTATTACTGCACCTGATGCATGGGCATAGCTGGCCAATCCCGGAATTTCATTAATCTCCCGAAATATTTTTCCATATAATGGATTTTGCTGATTTTGAACGGTGTTAAAACTTGACCAACTGTAGATGGCCAATAATGCAAATAGTATACTTGTTAAATAACGCATAGCTTCGATTGATTTAATTACAGTATTAAAGATAATAAATCTCGTTACATTCTTAAATTACGATATTTATATTTTGCTCATCAACCTGTTAAGATGGAACTATTCATACTTGGAAAAATCTACGGCAAATATACAGCGATTGACTTGACTGCCATTCTGTGCCCCGGCATTGGGTTCAAATTCGGTCAGACTCCAGAGATAACCATAAGTTGCTTCATAATATAGGGATTCGGCACCATAGGGCCATCTGTAACGGACGGTGTCATCTGCGCCATCGCTGTAGCGTGCCAATCTTGCATTGGATCCGTAGGAATCGCTCGGAGATCCTGTGCAGGATAGCCATGTCCGGTTTCCTTTTCGGAATACCCCTTGGATTCCATGTGCATGATTATCAGTAAATAGGCTGTTTTTTGGTGTGACTGTAACAATCCCTGAATTTTGGAGCTTACCATCTGCATCAATGGGAAAGCCAAAAACTTGGGGTACGATTGCGGCATCAGCGCTGCCGGCATAGTATTGCCCAGTCCAAAATTGGGTTCCTTCATCATTGACTTGAATAGTTGAAAAGGGACTGGCATTATTGATCTTTTGATATCCTATTTGTGGTAGTATATACCGATAGTTGAATGCATATAAATTGCCATTGGCATCTTTTCCGCATTTTTCACTGGTATTATCACCCGTGCTGACTTCAATAATTTTATCAAGATCGAACACCCTGACGCCCAGATTTGTGCTACTCAGGTATATTTTTCCTTTGAAGTAGGCGATTCCACCAGCATGTACTTTAAGTGGAGCATAAGTGCCATATTGTGTATGGCTTGTCGTTCCGCTAGGAATATCGGGTTGAACCAGAAGGATATGGCGGTAGGTCAGATAGGTACTCGAACTTGGGCTAATGTCGATCAGGGTAATGCGGGAACCTTTGTGCTCAGCATTATTCCGAGCATACCAGCTGACCAAAAGATAACGGACTCCATCTTTTGTGAATCCGGCAATCCCTTGTGGCCGCCAGATGGATGTGGTTTCATCATCACTATTCCACCGGATACCCCGAACACGATTTTCTTCGGGAATATTGAACCCATATACCTCGGTGTAAGCACTCCCACCAATGGCCTGACGGTTTTTGTTTACCTGGGAAGGATTTAGAAAACTGAATCCTGAATTGATATAGGTACTGGTATTGACATAATTGTTGACACTGACAGCTGCAGCAGTTGTGCTCGCTTTAAGTTTCGAAGTTGTTTCAGTTTGTATGGGCGCTGTAGCTATTTCATTTTTCTGACAGCCGCTTGTCACTGCAAGCATAAAAATCAATCCAAGTGTTTGTCTTTGAACCATCGATGTAGGTTTATGTAATCGTATACAATCCGAATAGCAAATAGTTTGTATGCTAATTGCGAAACTAAATGATTCAACCATTATTTGGATAAACGTAATATTAAATCTGTATTACGTTTGTTGTCTTTTTGTTTATAGTCTTTACTTTATGTGTCTTAGTGTTCCAACTTTCTATAAATGAGTAGCCCTCTATCACTGATATTATCTCATTAAACAAGATCAGTGATAGGGGGCTATATTTATCCGAAGCGCAACTTATTTTGTAGCCTCTGTTTTTTCTTTTTGGGATTCTTTGTATACTTTGCTATCCTCATCGTCCATGTCCATATCGAGGTCCTCCTCTTTGTATTTTCCCATTTTAAGTTGAAAATTATCGGCAGTACCGGTGATGCGCATCGGTATTCCGAAGATTCCAAATGGAGGCAGTCCAAGTCTGAACCCTAGATTCATCCGTCCATCTAATGTAACCTGGCCTTCAAATCGTGGTCTGAATCCCATCATCTTCATTTTGGTACGCTCGATGGTCATGACATTGTTCTTGATATGGGATTTGATGACGACTTTTTTCACTTCGCCGTCTTTCAGTTTTTCTTTTGAGGTGGATTCGCTGATGCCATTCAGTAATTTGAATCCCCTGAATTTAATCTGGTTCAATGTCAGGCTACCCTCACCGACTATGGAGGGCATGACAGGCTGCATATTACCATTTAATAAACCGCCTAATTTATAATCCAGTGATACAAGGCCATATGCGTTTTTGGCGGCAGTGACCATCTCTCTGAACATTGGAATTTCTTTATAGGCACGTTGAATATCAAAGCTGTCCGCTTTTACAGCATAATCGAATGTGGCTCTACGGGGATTTATTGGTCTATAATTTCCATTCATAGCTGCTTTTAGTCCTGCGAGTTCAAAAGAGGTGTTGTTGAGCGCCAGTTTGCCTTCTTTGATCTGTAGGTCCCCCTTGAAATCTTTGATGTTCATGTTGTTGTAGAACACATTGTTAACCAGACCCAGTACCTGAACATCAAGATTTTTAGGCAAAAGGACCACACCTGTCTCCGAAGAGGAGGATGCTGCTGAAGGAGTATCTGCAAAAACCATGAAGTCATCAACAGTGATTTTTTTACTGTTGAGCGTGAACTGTCCCTGTAAAGCGGCGTTGCTATTTGTCAGGTAGTTGATGATATTATTCATGTAACCTTTTACGGAGATCGAATTTCTACCATAGTTGACCAGGAATCTGTCAAAGTTCATTTTCTCCTGATGGAAGCTAAAATCACCACTCTTGATCGCAATAGGTTGAGGGAGTAGATCTGTCTGTACCTGGATCTTACCGATGTTGATGCGTCCACTATTGTGGAGTCTGGCATAACGGCCACTTGTCGCATCGCTCTGGAGACCTTTGAGACTGAAATCTGTGTGGATAAAGCCATCAACATTGGTTCCGTCCAAAGCAAAAAACTTATAGATAGGACCAAGGTTGAGTTTTCCTTTGGACTGAATATTATAGTTGATGTTATTGAAATTGCGCAGATCTGCATTTAGGAAAAATGGTTCCCCGGCGAAGGTAAATGAAACGGGGAGTATCTTGACGCTCAAATCACGTAAAGATCCTTTCTCGCTATTTACGAATGCTTCAACATGTATATTTTCCATGGGAATAGGATACTCCTTGGATTTGATAAACCCATCTTTCATCACAATGGAGGTATTGGTCTCTGGAAAAATATTCCGTTTGAGATCAACATAACCTTTTGCATTGAGGTTTACATCGATCAGCCCTGCCAGTTCGATATCTTTGATCGGGTAGAAGCTTTTGATATCGGCCAAATTGAATAAGGCTTTGAGATCAGACTGTACCGCAATTTTGTTGAAATCTGTTATCGAAACATAACCTTTAATATAGTTGCTGAGTGCTTGAATCGAGATGTCGTGAATAGAAATGGACGCACTTTTCATTTTTCCATCCGGATCTTTCGCTTCTAAGCGATACGCGATTTTTTCAAGTCCTTTAGGGAGATCGGCCAATTTGAAATGTCCATCTGTGAGGGTATTTTTAATGTCAAATGTCGGTATGGAAGCAATGTACTCCTGTTCGCGCTTTTGAAGACCGACTTTGCGTATGGCTTTGGCATAGGTTCCATGGATCTTTGCGTCGAGATTCCAGCGACCTCCGAAGGAGAATCCCGGGAATTGCAAAGAGGAATGGAGGATGCCCAGGTCCAGGTCACTTTGCATATCTGCGTGCACCGTAACTGGATGTAGTCCGGCGATCTGACCTTTTGCATTGAAATAACCGGAAGCGACTTTAAAATCAAATTGATGAAGATCTACCTTGAGGGAATCGAGATTCAATGCGGGGAGATCTATCCTTAATTTTGCATTCCAGTCTGTTAGTGGATTCCCGGACTGTTTATACGCAAGATATCCGTTGTTGATGGTCAATCCCAGGGATAAATCGGGCATCTCATTATTGTCAACAATATAGTCACCAACTAAATTCACAAATACTTCGGAAGTGCCCTTAACCGATAGATCTTTTATCCATGATGCATAACTATTGGGAACCAGTGACAACAATTCACTCAGGGTACTCTCCTGGGATTTTAACTTGAAGTCCAGGTGGTAACCGTGCGATATAAAGGATAATAAGCCCCGGAATCTTACTGGTAGTTGGTTAATCTTGATATCATTTCGTTCGAAGATAAATGATAAGTTATCGGTGTTGATACGCGTCAATAAGTTGGCATCAATTGATTTTTTGTCGACATAGAGTTCATTGTCAAAAGAAAAAGAAAAAGCGGCAATCTTGGCTCTGGTATTCAAATCAAAGATATTCGACATCAGATCACCTTTACCCTCGTAGTCCAGATCTTTTGCATCAATCCACAGTGGAATAGATTGGTCTTCGTAATGCAGATTGGTCTTTTCAAATTTAATCAGCTGAAAGGCCAGTGCACTGCTCTCGGAATTATCTTTTGCCTTCGTGGAATCTGTTGGTGTAGACTTGTATATGTTGTAGTTGGCGTTACCTAAGGAATCAACCAAAATATTGATCTTCCCCTGGTTAACGATAAACTTGTCAATGATGATTTTTGATTTGAGCAAGCTCATGAGGTCAATTCCAAAGCTTACTTGTTTGGCGGCAAGCAAGGTGTCTTTTTTGAATGGCTCAGAGCCCTTTAACAACACGTCATCCATCGACGCTGTCAATAGTGGGAATTGATCAAAGAAGGTCAATCTGACCTTTGTATAGTTGAGTTCCCCATTGATATGCTCGTTTGCCAACGACTTAACTTTGTCGTTTACTTCTTTTTCGAAGATGTAGGGAATGGATAATATACAAAGAATGAATAGTGCTATGAAGCTTACTAACCCGATAGAGATTCGTTTGGCAAGCTTTAGAAATGTTGCTTTTGACACAGTGTTGTTTTTTTGTGGCTACAAAAGTCCGAAAATTATTGCTAAAGTCCATTGATAGACTGATTTATTTTGATACTACTAAAGAAATATGTGATTTTTTATTGACAAATGAGTGGGCAAAGTCCTTTCTTATCAGGTAGTTTTGTATTGCTCGAAAATTTTCCTGTATTTTTGCAGGGTGAATTTTCGATTTAAAAATGCAGAACAGAAAAACAGTACCATCCTCATTTTCTGTTTGCTTTTGTTGCTGTTGATAGGTGGGGGGCTGCTCGGTATTATCCACCATAAAATAGATCGACTGAATAAAAGAATATTGGTAGATTTTGCCGATGAAAACATGTTGCTGGTGAATAAGCAGCTGGAATTGTTACAACAGGAGCTATACACGTCTGAGAAAAGATTGGTTGATGCCGTACCATCAGGGGATATCCGTCGCGATTCCTTACTTATCCTCATTCCGGCTAGTCACTTGGACCGTGTCGATAATAGGATGTGGATACTGCTTAAAACGCGTACAATACAACATCGTTTATACCATGTCTATGTCGATATTGAAAAATTAAATGCTTATTTCGCCAATCTCTATTTTGGAAGAAGGGCTTATTTTGAAATATATAGTGATAAGGGGATCTGCATTGTTTCACCTGAAAATCGAAAATGGGGGCGCCCGAAGGATAGTGATATTATTACACAAGGAAAGATCGTCAAGTCGGATTACCTAAAGCTGGATGTGATGGTTACTTCCTACCCCTGTTCCATTATTTTTGTGGGTGGTGAAATTCGGGTAAGCGTCTTGTTATTGACTATTGAGGAGGAAGTCCAGGAGGTGATGACCTATAGTATTTTACTTGGTGTTGGTTTGATGCTTGTAGCAATAGCACTTATCTATTTTAATGTGTTGGAGCGGCGCAAAATTCAGCAGCTCAAATTAATGGCTTTACAGCAGGAAAATGAATATACGCAGATGCGTCTAGTTCAATTGCGGCAACAGATCAATCCACATTTTTTGTTCAACACGTTTGGTTCACTTCAATATCTCATCGGTAAAGATAATGATCTGGCCAAGTCATTCGTTGGCAAGATGACAAAGGTCTATCGTAAAATGCTGCGTACGGACGAGTCGGACTGGTCTTCGCTACAAGAGGAACTGGAACTGGCAAAAGCTTATTTCTTTTTGCAGCAGGTGCGTTTTGGAATAGCGTTGAAGGATATGGAGATCTCCATTCCAATAGATGTGATGGGAGCTAAGCTACCCCGTCTGGCCCTGCAGATGCTGGTGGAAAATGCGATCAAACATACACGGATTTCGACGGAAAATCCACTTCAGATCCATATTGTTTATTTATCGGACGCCAACATCATCAAAGTAAGCAACAATTGGCAGGCACGACAGGGGACGGAGGTGGAAGGTGAAGGATATGGACTTAATTACTTGGTATCTATGTATGCCCACTATACGTTGGATGGCTTTGACTTTGGAACAGAAGAAGGACATTTTTTTGTCAACTTACCCTTGTTGGATCGTTAAAATAGCATAGGGACAAGTCTGTTAAGCACGTGTTCATAGTTTCGATGCACGTGTTCATACGTTAGAAATGCGGGCTCGTCCCTTTTGAGGTGATTCTGTACAATATTTTTAACAAATTTGGCTCCTGATCTAGGAATTTAATTGCAAGATTAACCTAATCTTATTCGGATGAAATGATCTTCAGCTCAATAGCGCTTGACAAGAGACCTATCATGAGTAGATGATCGCTTCGATGCCATTGAAAAACACACCGGGTGCAACAAATGCATGTATGCTATTGAAAAACAGCACTCAGAAATAATTATTCTAAATGAACAACACTTATACCAAGCTAGCCCTTAGCCTCTTGTTTTCAGCAGGCCTCATGCAATCTTGTTCTGTATTGCAAACTGTAGGTTTACGAAAAAAAGAGACTGTTACCTCTGCGAAAGATTCTACCGCCAAGAAAGATACGACGATTGCCTATGACAAACTGTTTAAAGACGCGCGCGTGGATAGCGGCATGTTTGGTGTGATCCGAAAGGAAAATAATTATTACTTTGAAATTCCATTGAAAAAAATGGGACAG
Organism: Sphingobacterium sp. GW821-FHT03E03; assembly: GCF_059420745.1. Lineage (NCBI taxonomy): Bacteria > Pseudomonadati > Bacteroidota > Sphingobacteriia > Sphingobacteriales > Sphingobacteriaceae > Sphingobacterium > Sphingobacterium sp. GW821-FHT03E03. Next base: position 126,854 of record NZ_JBWKUH010000012.1, on the reverse strand, counting down.
GACATTCTCCTGATCCAAAAATTGTCTTCCGTTCCTTTGGCGCTGAATGAGGCTGGTGTAAATAAGGGAATGAACTATGAAAATAAAGTCATTCGATTTACCCTGCGCAAAGAGAAGAAAGAAGTATGGGTTTCGGAGATTAAACCTCAGGTAGAAGTGCCTAAAGCTGATGCGATTGCCGCATCAGTCTACGATAATTATCGTCCTTCTTACATCGAATCGTTTAAAGTCGAGAGTTATTCAAAAGACTCAAGTGCTGTGGTGATCAAAGTCAATAAAGTGTTTGACGGATCGGAAAAGAGCTTTACAGATGTTTTCACCTCTTTGGGTTTAGGTACTTCTCCTAAAACCAGTATATCCACGATCGAAGAAATTAAATCGTATTCCAATAATATTGTTGTGAAGTCGGTGTTGTCAACAAAAGTAACGGAAGGAAATGAATCGGTGCCGGTTTCATTAGAGGTTACAAGTAACCTTTATGAGCTGCCTGAAACGCCTATGGTGGCGCGTTTTGCGGATCCCCGTATTGGCTTTTTTACATCGCCACGTTGGTACTTTAACGACAAACAACAGGAACTGGATAAAAAAAATCTGGTTAACCGTTGGCGACTGGAACCGAAAGATGAGGACAAAGCTCGTTACCTGAAAGGTGAATTGGTAGAACCGAAGAAACCTATTGTTTTTTATCTGGATCCGGCCACGCCAAAACAATGGCGACAAGCCATCATCGATGGGGTTCATGACTGGCAGGAAGCATTTGAGGCAGCAGGTTTTAAAAACGCGATTTTGGCAAAACAACAACCGAATAGTATCAAATTTGATCCAGATGATGCAAATGTATCTTCTATTGTATACGCTGCGTCAGCGCAGGCCAATGCAATGGGACCATCTGTAGTGGATCCTCGCTCCGGAGAAATTTTGGAGGCGGATGTTATCTGGTGGCATAACGTGATGACGATCCTAAATAGCTGGATGCGGATACAAACAGGTATCGTGGATACTTCAGTGCGATCGAATGTATTCTCGGACGAAAAAATGGCCCATGCTATTCGTTTTGTTTCTTCGCATGAGATTGGACATACTTTGGGTCTGATGCACAATATGGGTTCGTCGGCAAGTTTTCCGGTAGATTCACTCCGTAGCAAAAGCTTTACCGCAAAAATGGGCGGTACGGCACCATCGATCATGGATTATGCGCGCTTCAACTACGTGGCGCAACCTGAAGATGGTGTTGAACAGATTACACCCGTGATCGGAACCTATGACAAATATGCTATTGGATGGGCTTACCGCTGGTACGGCAAGCCGCAGCCTTGGGATGAAATACCTTTGTTGCGGAAAGAAATTGATGCCCATGTACATGACCCGATTTATCATTACGGTGAACAACAAGATTCCAAAAATATTGTGGATCCAAGGGCACAATCCGAAGATCTGGGTGATGATGCAATGAAAGCTGGTGAATATGGGATGAAAAATTTGCGTCGCATGATGCCGAATATCATCAACTGGACCACAAATACGGGGGATGACTATTATCGTGCCGGTAAATTATACATGGGTGTCGTTGGTCAATGGTATGCTTACGCTGACCATGTGCTCAATAATATTGGTGGTATTTATCTTGAAAATGCTGTTTTGGGCGACCAAAAAAATGCATATAGCCCAGTACCCAAAGAGAAACAGGTAGCTGCGCTGGAATATTTAAAGAAAAATGTGTTTTATATGCCGGAGTGGTTATTTGTTCCGGAACTGATGGCGAAAACTTTCCCTTTAAGAGATTCACCTATGGGACCGTTTGAATATGCACCTTATAATCTACAGCGCGAATTTCAATATGCCATGCTCTACAAATTGGTCAACGATGAGCGTCTATTGCGTATGGTCGAAATGGAGAACCTCTTTGGCGACAAGAAGGCCTGGAGTGCACCTGCATTTTTGGCATCGGTACGCAAAGAGATTTTTGCAAAAACGCTCAGTGGACAGGCGTTGGATCTTAAAACACGCATGTTGCAACAGAATTACGTGGATGTACTGATGGTTTCTACGAATAAGTCCATGGAAAAATTAAATGCCAAGAAATTAGCAGGTGTCGAACAATTGATCGAAGGAACTCAACCTAATTTGTGCTTGCATCCGCATCATACAGCTTCTGCTCAAACGGGTTTACGTAATGTACATGTAACGGGAATGATCCGTACATCGGATATGCTGACGTATAAACGTGCTGAATTGTATGAGATATACCAATTGTTGAAACAGAAACAACGGACTGGAGACGCCACAACAAAAGCACATTATATGGATCTGCAATTGCGTATTGCAAATACCCTAGAATTGAACTAATATATTAACATCTATTATATCAACATCTACCAAAATGAATAAGTTTTTAATACCGCTGACCTTCATGTGTGTGCAAATGGCACATGCACAGGAATCCAAGGAGCTGAAAGGAAAGGTACTGGATGCGGTCACATTAAAGCCAGTCGTGGGGGCGACGGTTGTAGTCGAAAGTTCGGCAGTAGCCGAAGACATCGGTGTACCCAATCAGGTGCAACAGTCTGCATTGGGTTCATTAACTGATGCATCGGGCGAATTTCGCCTAAAAGTTCCGGGAAACTTAAAATACGTCACGATTAGTTATGTGGGGTACCAACGTATTCAAGTGCCGGTATTTCAGGATCACAAGACGATTTTGCTGCAACCGAGTGGTGAATCACTGGATGAAGTAATCGTAACAGGGTATACCGACATCAAAAAACGTAAAAATACAACAGCATATAATAAAATTAATGTCGCTGACATCAAGCAGACAGGTGTTGCATCTATTGATGAAATGCTGGCGGGGCAGGTGGCTGGTCTACAGTTGAGTAATTTTAACGGTGGCCCCAATAGTGCTCCGCAGATCCGTATCCGCGGTACGGTTTCACTCAATGGTACACAGGATCCATTGTGGGTTATTGATGGATTACCCATAGAAGGGACAGAATTGCCGAATCGAATTGATAAGGATAACCTGAATAGTCTGAATAATCTTCCGATCGCAGGAATCAATCCCGATGATATTGCAGACATCACCGTATTAAAAGATGCGGCAGCAACTTCGATTTATGGTGCACGCGCCGCTAATGGAGTTATTGTAATTACCACTAAAAGAGGGAAATCCGGACCGGCAAAATTGCAGATCTCCGCAAATACCTTTGTGACCGAACGCCCTGACTTTGCTAAGCTCAACTTGATGAATGCCAACGAGAAGGTGGATTTTGAGCTGCTGATGGCCGACCGGACCGATTTAAATTACCGGACGGACAAAGGAGCGGTGATGCGTATCTTGGACAAAGCAAACGCACTGGATGCTTATCGCTCCGGTGGATTAGCTGCTTTATCGCTAGAGATACAGCAATCCATCAATCAATTGCGTTTACAGCAAACGGACTGGGGAAAAGAACTTTATCGGCAGGCCCTAAACCAACAGTATTCGGCCTCGATCTCTGGCGGTAATGATGGACATCGTTATTATCTGTCCAGCGGCTTTTATGATGAAAAAGGAGCAACTAAAGGAGCAGATCTACGTCGTTATTCATTGACGCTAAATAATGATTTCAATATCAATGACCGGTTTAAAGCGGGAATCAATCTATTGGGGTCAGTTTCAAATAGACAGAATCCGATCCAGGATGATGACGCCTTTACCAATCCAAGTAACTATATGCGCTTGGTCAATCCTTATTTGACCGTACGTGACCAATCGGTTAAATATAATTATGATCCGGATATCGAAGGCTATGAAAAAGATACTTATATTCCTTTTAACGCCGTAGAAGAACGGGAAAATACCAGATATGCATTAACAAACAAAGCTTTAAAGGCCATTGGTTACCTGGAGTATACCATTATTCCGCAATTGTCTCTACGCAGCGAATTTGGCTTGCAGTTTGACGAAAATAGCACGGAAAGATTTGCCGATCAGGAAAGCTATAATACCCGTAAATTGCGCGCTGCAACAAGGTATTATGATTCGACAACCAAAACGTACAAATACTTTTTGCCAACAGGAGGTAAGATCGAAAATACAAACAACAGTGTCTTCCAATACAACTGGAAAACTTACCTCAAGTACGCTAAAACCTGGAATGATAAGCATGAGCTGGAACTGATGGGCGGAACAGAACTGCGTCGCAGTACAAATAAAATGACCGCGACCAAAGGTTTTGGATATAATCCGGCAACGTTGACAACACAGAATATTGTTTTTCCGAACAGCAACTATCAGGATGACGCTAGATTTGTGCAATATAAAAAAGGATTGATCGAAAACTCCTACGCCTCCTTCTACGGGAATGCGACCTATACATTTGACCGCAAGTACAATGTATACGGTAGCATACGTTATGATGGGTCCAATATGTTCGGGGTAGATCCGAAGTATCGTTTCTTGCCGATCTGGTCTTTGTCTGGATCATGGAATGTGCTGGAGGAGGAATTCATCAAGGGAAAAACAGTCTTGTCTGATCTCCGTGTGCGTGCCTCGTATGGTATTCAGGGGAATGTGGATCGCAATACCTATCCGTTTATTGTTGGAAAGTACGAAAATTCGACTATACTTCCAGGTTATCCTGAAGGCTCAGTTGTGGTTGATATGCCTGCAAATGATAAATTACGCTGGGAACGCACAAAATCTTATAATGCGGGGATTGACTTAGGTCTATGGAAAAATCGACTGAATATTACAGTTGATTACTACAATAGAACAAGCACAGACCTTATTGCAAATAGCGCATTACCTATGGAAAATGGCTTCCAGGACGTTCAGGTCAACTGGGCTTCAGCGCGAAATCAGGGAGTGGAGTTGACGATCTCGAGCCGTCAGATTCAGACCGAAAAATTCTCCTGGTCTACGGATTTTAATATTGCACACAATAATAATAAATTATTGAAGGTCATGAATAATCCCAAAGCCTATGCGCCAGATACACAGGAAGGCCGTCCGATCAATGGGCTATATGTACTGGAAACGGCGGGATTGGATAAAGACGGTGTGATGCAGTTCAGAAATCAGGATGGATCAGTTTCGAGCTTTGAAGAATTTTACGGCTTATATGATCCTTGGGCAGATTTCTTGCCAGGATATATGTCTCAAACAGACATGACAGCTGCCACCTATCGTTCCAAATTTAAATATTTGGGCAGCAAGGATCCGAAGTTTATTGGTGGTATGACCAACCGTTTCCGGTATGCGAATTTTGATCTGGCAATTTCAGCTGTGTTCAATTTAGAGCGTTGGGTAAGCCGTACACCGACTTATAATCCAGCTAAAGTAGATCGTGGGCAAAATTATACGAAGGATCTGTTGGCGGCTCTACAGGGCAAAGCTGCGTTGCCGGCATTGGGAAGTATCAGTTCGGAATTAAATGAGCGTTGGATGGCCTATGGCTGGATGGAAAGCAATGACCCAATCAATTCATTTAATCAGTATGATATCTGGGCCAAGAAAATGAGTTATGTCCGTATCAATAGCATTCGTTTAGGTTATACGCTCCCGGCAGCGGTGAGTAAAAAAATTGGCGCAAGTAATTTGCGTTTCAACGTCGAAGGACGCAACCTATTTGTTTTCGGCGCGAATTACGAAGGATACTTTGACCCGGAGACCTACGGCAGCTATTATGCACAACCAATCAGCAAATCTTTTGCCTTTGGTCTTTCAGCAAGTTTTTAATTCTTTTAATTGACTATAACATGAGAAAAATAATTTATTTTGGAATGATCATGACTGCTAGTGCATTGACATCCTGCAATAAATATTTAGATATACAGCCTGTAGGTACTGTCATCCCGAATTCGGAAAGTGATTTTAGAGGCTTAATGACAAGCAGCTATACTGGTTTCCCTGCCCATAAATCTTATCTGTCCTTACGTACGGATGAATTACTTCTGGACGAAAGTTCGACCGATGCGGCGAGGACCAAAGATATCTACCTGTGGAATGACCAGAATCCCGATCCAACAACTACCGCGTATCCTTATCTGGCTTTTTACAAGAGTATTTTTTATACCAATCAGATCATCAGTACCATCGATGAGAAATTGACAAGCAACGCAACGGTGGATCAGATTAAAGGGGAAGCCTATCTCATGCGCGCTTATGCACATTTTGAACTGTTAAATCTCTATAGCGAGGTCTATGCCGCAAGCAATGTGGGGCTCCGTGGTGTTCCGTTGTCCACGAAAATTGATCTGGAACAACGGTTTGTTCCTGCAACCCTAGGTGAATCGTATGCGCAGGTGTTATCAGATATGGAAAAGGGGACGGCATTGCTTACGGTAGACGATCAGGCCAAAGGAGCTAATTACCGCTTTAGCAAACGTGGGGCTTACGCGATGGAATCACGTCTTCATCTGTATCGTGGTGAATGGCAAGCGGCAGCTGAAGCTGCTCAAAAAGCGTTGGCGATAAATAATAAATTAGTTGACCTAAACGCTACAGGAAGTAAGTTGCCGAATGATTTTGAATCAGAAGAGACGATTATGGCGCTGGAGAAAGTATCCATTCCAGAAGTACGTTCAAGTTCATTTATTTCGCCCGCTTTATTATCGTCTTATTCAGAAGGTGATTTGAGAAAGGGTCGTTACTTCCAAAAAAGGGGTGCTGACTATGTTTCCCTTAAAGGTGGAGAAAACCGTTTCAACGTGAGCTTCAGAAATGCAGATCTTTATCTGACCGTGGCTGAATGTTATGCTCGTCTGGGCAATACAGCGGAAGCTTTAAAATATCTGACCGCACTAAAGAAAAACAGGTTTACGGTCGATGCTTACGCCAAAGAAACCAAAGCTGACGCGAGTTTGTCCAAAGAACAATTGCTGGATGCGGTGTTGCTTGAGCGCAAACGTGAACTAGCGCTGGAGGGATTACGTTGGTATGATTTAAAGCGTACGACAAGACCAGCCATAACACACAGCAGTTTTGGGAGAACAATGACTTTGCAGCAAAACGATCCGCGGTATGTGATCCGTTATCCACAGGAAGCGATCAATAATAATCCAGATCTATTAAAATAAGGTCAATTTTTTTTAATCCTTTATATATTAATCCATTTTCTTTCTTAGGAAATGGATTTTTTATTACATTCAACCCATGGGATGGAATATATTGATTGTCGAAGACGAAGATTGGGCTTTTGTAGGCTTAAAGGAGATGTTGACAGACCTCTACGGGCATAGCACATTGACTTTTACCAATGCAAAGGAGATTCAAGAAGCGGTGAAGGCCATCAATAAACATCATTTTGACCTGATTTTTATGGATATCCATCTGATGGATGGACTGAGTTTCGAAATATTTAAGCAGGTGTCTATTGATGTACCACTTATTTTTACGACGGCTTACGAACAATATGCCTTGGAAGCTTTCCAGAATCAAGGTTATGCCTATCTGTTAAAACCTTTCGATAGCGAAGAGTTGGCACAAGCCATGAAACGTATCGAGCCGCTTTTGCCCAAAACAGAGTTGCGTCTAAAGCAGCGCTTTCTGGTAAAATATGGCAACTTCTTAAAGTCCTTGGCGATTGCTGATATTGCTTATTTTATGGCGGAAGATAAAGAACTGTATGCGGTGGAAAAAGAGTCAGGTGTAGCCTATATTATTGAAGATAGCCTTGTCCACTTGGTGACTCAGGTAGACCCATTCGTTTTTTTTCAAATTAATCGGAAATTTCTTATTCGTATTGATTCCATTCAGTCTATGTTAAAAATAAGTCGGAATAGAATTAAATTGGAGCTAATTCCCCAAACCCCAAAGGAAATTGAAGTTATTGTTAGCGAAGAGCGTTCACCAAATTTTCAGCGCTGGCTGGATCAATAACAATCTGTTAGCTTGCTTACTATCAGCTTATTGCCACCATTTTTTTTGTAATGTATTGATTTTAAGATATTTATTTTTTTTGCAAAAAATGTATAGTAAATTAGTATAGATTGTATTATATTTGCGATCTGATAAAATCTATCAATTTAGTAGATTTTTAAACACACTAGGTTTTACCACCTTTTTTGGTGAAACAATTACATTTAATTTATTTATTTTCTATATATTTATTATACTTAACTCATTTATTAAATATCCTTCATATGCACTCAACATTCAAATACATTCCTATTGTCGCATTAGCGCTGTCTAGTGCCAGTATGAATAAACTGTATGCACAGCAACGTTCCATTCAGGGGAAAGTGACCGATGCCAATACCGGGCAGGTACTTCCTGGCGTTAGTGTGCGGGTATCTGATCAAAATAAATCGACGCTGACTAACGCTAACGGGGAGTTTACGATCAGTATCACAGGTAAAGATGACCCGTTCCTGGAGTTTTCTTTTATAGGCTACGAATCGCAACAACTGAGAGCGACGGGAAGTACAATCTCTTTGGCATTGAAGCCGTCAAGTACCGATTTGGAAGAGGTGGTCGTAGTGGCTTATGGTACATCTAAACGGTCCAACATCACGGGGTCGGTGAGTACGGTGAGTAGCAAAGCAATTGAGAATAGACAGGTATCGAATATTACAAAAGCATTAGAAGGACAGGTCCCGGGATTACAATCGGTGGCATCTTCGGGGCAACCGGGTACAGGGGCTAGTATACGAATTAGAGGAATAGGATCTATTAATGCTTCTAGCGCACCTTTGTTTGTCGTGGATGGAAGCCCATATATGGGGGATATCAATTCATTGAATCCAAATGATATTCAATCGATATCGGTATTAAAGGACGCCGCTTCCAGCGCGCTTTATGGTTCACGTGGAGCAAATGGTGTTATCATTATTACAACGAAATCTGGTACAGCCTCAAGTGATACCAAGATCAATCTTAATTTCACACAGGGATATTCAACGCGAGCGGTTCGAGATTATGATCAAGTTACAACAGATGAATATTTTCAATTGTATTGGGAAGCTGTGCGCAACAAGGAATTGTCCAATGGAAGAACCGCAGAGCAGGCTGCTAAAAATGCGAGTGCATTCGTATTGGAAGATTTAAATATCAATCCTTACGGCAGTCAATTTCCACAACCTGTCGGGTTGGATGGAAAGCTTGTGGCGGGAGCAAAAACCCTCTGGGATGATCCTTGGACTGATGTATTGCAGCGTACCGGTGTGCGAACACAGGCAGACTTGGGCTTTAGCGGCGGTGGAGCAAAAAGTACCTATTATATTTCTGGAGGGTATCTTAATGATCAGGGGATTGCAATTGAATCGGGATTTAAACGCTACAATTTACGTGCAAATCTTGATAGCAAAGTGAAATCCTGGTTAAATGTTGGGGTAAATATCGGTGGTAGCAGTACGTTACAAAAATATCCGCAATCCGAAGATAGCAATACTGCCAATATCATAAATTTTACGCGACTTGTTCCATCCTTTTATCCGTATTATGAAAGGAACCCGGATGGCTCTTTTGTGCTTGATGCCAATGGTAATAAAGTGTATGATTTTGGCGAATATCGACCAAGTGGTGCTACTCCGCGAAATAACCTAGCAGCTTCATTACCATTGGATAAAAATGATATCCGCAGAGATAACCTCTCAGCCAGGGCTTATCTAGAGGCTCTATTGACCAGTAATCTTAAATTGAAATCGACTTATAGTGTTGATTACATTAATGGGAATACACATGATTATACAAACCCATTGCTTGGCGATGGAGTGAATACAGGTGGTTCTGTATCCCGTTCAAATGTTCGTACTGTATCACAGACCTGGAACAATCTATTGACCTATGAGAAGCAGTTCGGACTGAATTACATCAATGTGTTGGGTGGGCAGGAATACTATGCCTTTAATAGCAGTAATATCAGTGGAAGCCGTAATCGCTTTGTGTTACCCGGGTTTTATGAGCCTGCTGCTGCCTCACAGTTAAACGATTTTACCGGGTATAGTGATGAATATAGGTTATTGAGCTTTTTAGGAAGAGCGGAATATAACTACAATAGTAAATATTATTTATCCGCTTCATTGCGGACAGACGGTTCCGCTCGTTTTTCTAAAAATACCCGCTGGGGGACCTTCTGGTCTGTTGGTGGTTCATGGAAAATAGCACAGGAAGACTTTTTGAAAGATAAGACTATATTGGATCAACTGACTTTAAGAGCAAGTTACGGTGGGCAGGGGAACGATAATTTGTCTACTTATTATGAGTATCAAGAACTCTATGCTATTGCCAATAACAACGGTAAGGGAGGGACATACACCAGTAGGTTGGGGACGCCGGGTCTACAATGGGAGTCCAATCTGAATATGAATATCGGACTTGATGTTTCCGCTTTTAATAATAGAGTTGCCCTAAATGTCGAATATTATATTCGGAAGAGTAAAGATCTTTTGTTCACCATGCCAATGGCGCCTTCTACCGGTTATAGTGGATTCAGTGCTAATGCAGGGGCAATGCAAAATACAGGAATAGATGTCGACATCCATACGATACCTGTACGTAATGATAATTTTAGGTGGAATCTTGATGTTAATTTTTCTCATTTCAAAAACGAGATCACGTCTTTACCTAATAATAACAAATCGATCAGCACAGGCAATAAGCTAATGCGTTTCGGTGGAAGTTTGTATGATTTCTATATTCCTGAATGGGCAGGGGTGAATCAAAAAACAGGCTTACCGGAATGGTATGTGGCTGATGCCAATGGCCAGAGAACCGAAAATAAAACATCTGAATATGGAAAGGCCGGGAATGTTATTGGTTCAAGTTCCCTACCGGATTTGACTGGAGGTATTCAAAACAGTTTTAACTACAGAAATTTTGATCTTTCTGCATTTGTTAGTTTCAGTTTAGGCGGGAAGGTATTGGATAGCGATTATGTCCAGGTAATGCATAATGGTAGCAATCCTGGCAGAGCTTGGTCTAAGGAGATATTGGAGCGTTGGACACCTGAAAATACACAGACAGATGTGCCGAAGTTGACAACAGACAACTTGAGCTGGACATCGGCATCTACACGTTTTTTATACAGTGGTACCTATGCACGTCTTAAAAATGTAAGTTTGGGATATAGTCTGCCAGCAGTATTGACCAAAAGAATTGGTATCGAAAAATTACGCGTTTTTGTCACCGGCGAAAATTTATTGACTTTTTATGGTCATCAAGGTATGGATCCGGAGCAAACTGTGAATGGAGCTACTTATTTCCGCTATCCGGCAATGCGTACCGTTTCAGGTGGCCTCCAACTCGCTTTTTAAAACAATTGGATTGTTAATGTTAAGAAAATCAAATGAGAATCATGAAACTAAAAATTGCTTATATATTATTGGCGCTTTCATTGGCGAACACTGCTTGTAAAGATACTTTGGAGACGTCTCCGACAACGTCGGTGCCGGCAGGTGAGATTTATAAAAATACAGACAACATTGCTACGGTGATCAACGGAACCTGGGGATACCTGAATGAGCAATATTCCACCTATGCCAATCCGGGATATACTGCTGTGATGCGAACGAGTGATGCCATGGGAAGTGATGTTGCTGTGACAACAAAATATGGGTATCGGGATGCGTATGCATTCACCGAATTGAGCAATAGCCGTTCGGGGCGCTCGTCCTTCTTTTGGACCTTGTTGTACAAGGTGATCGATAACGCGAATAATGTGATCACTAAAGTCGATGGCGCTGCCGGACCACAGGAAGCTAAAAATGTTTTGAAGGGACAGGCCAAAGTGTTACGGGCTTTTTCCTATCTTAATTTGGCTTCTTTTTATCAGTTTAGCTACTTAAAAGATAAAAATGCAAAATCAGTTCCAATTTATACTGAACCCAGTACGTTAGAGACCCAGGGGCATCCGAAAGCCACACTAGAAGAAATCTATAAACTTATCGTGCAGGATTTGAAGGATAGTGAAGCGCTTTTAGCAACAGCTAAACGAGAAGCGAAGTATGACATTAATATTGATGTGGTGAACGGGCTGTTAGCTCGGACATACCTGCAGACCGGAGCGTGGAAACTTGCTGCTGAATATGCAGACAAAGCAGCTCAAAATTACCCCTTGATGAGTGCTGCGGCCTATAACGAAGGGTTTAATGATCTTGGCAATTCGGAATGGATATGGGGACACTTACAGACGAACGAACAAAGTGGAGCGAGTTATACATTCCATTATCTGGATGTATCCTCTGCGGGATCTTATTATTATAGCTTTATGGCCGATCCCTATTTCAAGGAGTTATTTGATCGTGATGATATTCGTTCAGGTTTATTTGAGTGGGATGGTCTAAAGGGAAGAGAGGGTTTTTTACGTTATAAGAAGTTTAAATTTAAATCAAATTTGATCGGTGATATCGTATATATGCGTTCAGCTGAGATGCTTTTGATCGAAGCAGAGGGCTATGCGCGGGCCGGAGAAAAAGAAAAAGCGATAAATGCCTTGAATACATTGCGGAAAGCACGGAATGCAGCTTTATTTGTTGGAGATGATAATGCTAAGTTGATTTCAGAGATTTTAATTGAGCGCAGAAAAGAGCTTTGGGGAGAGGGATTTGCGCTGTCGGATATTATTCGTACACAAGGAAAGGTGGATCGGAAAGCGTATGTCGATGCTAAAGGAAATGCGATTATGGTAGATGTCGTTGGCGAAGATGGGGTCGTCAAAAAAGTGACCGGCAAAGGACATCGTGTTATCCAGTTTCCTAACGATACCAAATTTGTGGAAAATAGCCCTTATTATTTATTCTCGATCCCATTTTTGGAAACTGATCGAAATCCAAACTTGTAGGAGGCGCAAGCTGCTTATTCATATAAAAGCCGATGCATCTCTGTATCGGCTTTTTGGTATTTATGCTTTTAAAATAGCCTTTTGATATAGTAACCTTGCACTGCTTTTTTCCATAGTTCCTGGATCCGTATCTATTCGGAAAGTTGATTTGCTCCGATAGGTTCTTGATAGAAGTTACTGATAGTATACTTTTCCACATTATGTTAATAACTGTGTTAATAATATGTTTAGAATAAAAGATGCTGTTATTAACAGTACTTATTAACATAATGTTGATAACCTTTCTTCTTCTTTGTCTTCTTACTTTTGTTCAACCAGATAATATAACCTGTGATTGGCAGGGAAGCACAAAAAAGACTGGCGATAAAAGCAATAATCTTTGTTCCCAAGCCGCCGATGCTGCCTGTGTGGATATCATAATTGAGCGAGCCAAGTTTATCTCCGAATCGCAAGTTGTCACCGGTTTTGATTTGCTTCAAACTGGCCTCTTTTCTGTCAAAATATAACCAGTTAAAGACACCACTTCGTTTTTCGTACCGTCTGATTTGAATATCGACTTCTTGCTCTGTTTCTTTTTTCAGTCGGATGGAAAGCATTTCGGCTTGCGGATAGTTTTTGAGGCTATAGTAGAGTGCATTGTCCTGAAATTTTTCGTAAGCTAGGGGGATCTGTGTTGGGACCGGTAGAGCTGTAGATGCCGCTTCCTGTTGAAAAAGATTAAATGTAGCGATATATGTCTTTTTGAATCCCGGAAATGCAAATGCCAAACCTGTAATCGCAAAAGCCAGTGCAATAAAAAGGCTATAGAAGCCAATAACATTGTGCAGATCGTGATTTAACCGTTTCCATTTAACCTTCGTGTCTATCCAAAAGCTCCTGCGGAGATTTTTTTCCTTCCATTTTTTTGGCCACCACAATACGATTCCGCTCAATAGAATGACAATAAATAGGGCCGTAGACCAACTGACTAAGGCATGACCATATTTTTTTCCTAGCAACAAATTGAGATGGAGTTGTAATACCAGTTGAAAAAATTCTGTCTTTGTGTTTTCAACGTGTTGCACCTTACCTGTATAAGGATTGATGAATACCCTTTTATAGTAGCGAAAGTAATTCCAATGGCCAAAGGCTGTCTCATCTGTTTTCATGGCACGAAATACCCAGGTTCGATCTTTTGCTGGATAGAGGTCTACACGAGAGATTTTCTGCCCGTTTTCCAGGTTACTTTGCGCATTGTTTAGTAAGGTGCTTAAAGGGAGTGGATCTAAGGAGCTGTCAACGGGCGCTATAAAATACTTTTCGGGATAAGCCCATAGTTTGAGCTCATCCTGAAAGGTATATATACATCCTGTTATACTTAAAATGAGTACAATGACACCGGTGATTATCCCGAGCCATTTATGTAGCCAAAGTATGCTCGACTTGATCATCTAAAATTTGTAATTGATATTAAAGGAAGCCATCAATCCCTGACCTCTTACATATTCCTCATTTAGTGCACGGTATTGACTTACAACCGGATAGTAGTTCTTATTGAAAAGATTTTCGACGCCTAGTCCCAATGACCATTGTTTGTTGATCTGATAATTGCCATTCAAGTTAAAAAGATCTACTGGTTTAACAGGCCCCTCGCTATTTTTATAAATACCTTTTTCGTTAGGCATGAAACGATCGCGCGCGCCGGTATGTACCCAAAATAATTGGAAGGTTAATGGCTTGATCGGTGTATAATAGACATATCCAGTTGCTTTGATTGGAGCGATACGTGAGCCATTGAGGTAGGATTTCGTGCCGTCTTCTTTTTTCGATTTTCCTTCAACATAAGCATAAGTTCCACCCACAGTCAGTTGGGGGCTGATGGTTGCACTTAGGGCTACTTCATATCCATAGACATCCTCAGGAAGTCGTTGTGGCATCAGATAACCACCAATGTCTACAAGTTCCACGCCCATTTTTGAAGTACTATAATAGTAGGAAGCAGATAATTGGAAAATACTGTAGTTGCTGGAAAACCCGATTTCGTAGTTATTGGTAATGATGGGATCTGTTTTTAGACTATCTAGATCGTTGTCGGTTGCCCTGCGGACAATTCGGCCAAGTTCATTGATGGCAAAACCCTGTGAAAAGCTTATGAAAGGGTTAAAGAACGAATATTTATTATAACGGAGACCGGCATTGAACGTAGCTCCTTTATACGGTATTTCGCCGCCTTTAACAGCGATGCTACCCGCATTGTCCGGGCCCGTAGCAATGGTGTTGAAATCTTTTATTTTGACGGTTGCATTTTCATAACGGACCCCACCTTTGAAAATTAGATTTTCTAGGAAATCAATCTTTACTTGTGCATAAGGTGCCACGTTGAGCATATTCATATAAGGAATATAGACTCTACCATCCGTTAGGTTTTGATCCGTGACATCATTTAGGAGATCAATTCCATAAGTGACATCCGCGTTAGAGCCAAATACTTGAAAAGGCGTGTTGAGATTGATACGCAATCCTTTTTTCTCAGAGTTGATCTGTGTTTGACCAGGACCATACCATGCCGATGCTTTTTCAACATAACGATTCATGGATCGAAAGGTGTTGTAATAAGCCGATGCAACGAGAGAAGTGGAGGCAAAAAGATTATTTTTCGTATAAGTCAGCATCGCATTGTGGTTGTAAGGCGTGCCGGCAGGTTTGCCAGGATCATCTCCTTTTATACCGATAGTTGGGGATTGTCCATACACACCCGTTTGGCTGATGTATCTGTTGTGCTGGTTGCTTCGATAAAAATTATATACAGCGGATAGATTGGAACTATTATCGATGGTGTAGCCAAGTTTGAGGAATGCATTGTATTGATAGGTATTTGAAAGACCATCTGTCTGACCGAGCGCCGTTCCATCGCCATCGCGCTGAAGACCGACATAATCTGCCGATCCGCTGACGGTGTAATCCCACTTATTTTTTCGGCCGTACAATGTTTGGGCGGCACGATAGCCCAAGGTTCCGCCACTGTTTATAGGATTGAAGGTTGTTCTCAGGCTGGTAATTCCTTGGATAGGAGCTGAATCTTTTGCTGGATTGCGCGTGATGTAGTTGATAATCCCGCCAGCTGAGCCATTTCCATAGATGGAGGTTGCTCCTTTAATAACTTCCACACGTTCAATGACACTGGGATCGATGGTGCGTAGATCGCGCTGTCCATTCATTAATGGTGTGGATTGTGGGATCCCATCTATTAAAACCAGTACAGATCGCCCGCGTAAAGTCTGACCTGAATTGGTTGCTTTGTTGGTAGCCGTACCCAGTCCTGGAATTGTATTGCCAAGTATGGTTGAAAGATTAGTGCTGATCTGGCTTTGTGCTTCGATCTCTTTTGTTGTTAAAATGGATACTGACGAAGGCACTGTAGAGATACTTTCGGCTTTACGACCGGCGGTAATAATAATCTCGTCTAAAGTCTGTGTCGCATTTAACTGAAATAGGATAGGACCGCTAACTGTATCTAAACTCACTTTTTTTTCAAGGGCTGAGTAACCGGTATAGGAAATACGAAATTGAAGTGGGCTATTCGTCGGTACTTTAGCGAGATAAAATTGCCCCTGCTGATTTGAGTAACCAATGTTTTTCCCATTGAGCCTGATATTAGCTTGAGCCACGGGTTGATTTTCTGCATTTTTAACGAGGAGAGATAACTCTTGTGCATGTAACTGAGTCCCGAGAAGGACAATGCTCCCTGCTGCGAACATCATATATCGTGTTCTATTCTTCATGGTAGTTTATTTAGATCAAATATAAATTGATGCAAATATAGAATATTTAATTTTTCTTCATCTAAAAAACTGCTATTTTTTTCGCTTAATATGCTCATATAGCGGTTGTCTCATTCAAAAAATCACCAACTATAAATAGGAATACAATTTGGAGGGGGCTTTCTTGATCACCATGAATATTAAGGAATAGAGGAATGTTTTGCCATCGTATAGGGGCTGTAGCAGAAAATCTATTCGATGTTGTTAAGCTACTCGTTTTATTTTCTTTATTTTGAGTACATATTTTGTTTACGATTTATTGATATAGGATGCCTATTTTAGCAATTCATATTTCCATAATTAAATAGGTAGATGGCTGCTTCAGATCACAATGATATACGGTTGAAAACGATTTCTGTATTTCTATTATTATTTTTATCTAGTTTATTATACACGAAAGTTTTAGCTCAAAGCAACCAGAAGCTAAAGTTTGAATCTGTGGAAGCCATGCGCGCATACTTTAAGTATGCTGAGGGAAAGAAAATCATCAGCGGTCACCGCGGGACTATAGAAGATGGTCTTCCTGAAAATTCTATTGTGGCATTTGAGGCTGTGTTATGTAAAACTCCAGCAATTTTTGAAATAGATCCACGCTATACGAAAGATAGCGTTGCGGTATTACTCCATGATGTAAACTTGGAGCGTGTGACAAATGGGGTTGGTCGGGTATCGGATTATACTTGGGCTGAATTGCGTAAACTTCGTCTGAAAGACCATGCTGGAAATGTCACCGAATATCCTATAAATACCCTGGATGAAGTGATTGAATGGGCAAAAGGGAAAACCATTTTAAATCTTGATAAGAAAGATTTACCGCTGTCAGCGACCGCAGCTATATTGCGAAAGCATAATGCATATAGCTGGGTTTGGGTAACCGTACATAACGTTGAGCAGGCAGCCTACTATTTAACACAAAATCCAGATCAGTATATGTCTATGCATATCAAAGATCAGGAAGCCTTAGCTAAATTTAAGGCTTCGGGATTGCCCTATGATCGAATGATTGTCTATATAGGTCCTGAGTTAAAAGAATCCAATGCAGAAATGTATCGCTTTTTTAATAAAAAAGGAGTGATGTGCATGATTTCTTCGGCGCCAACTTATGACAAGCTAACAAAGAAAGAAGAAAGAAAGGAAAAATATAGGGCGATATTCGCCCAGGGTGCATCTATTCTCGAATCTGATTTACCCATGGAAGTCGCAGATGCAATAGATTAATCCAATTCGACGTTATCAGCCAGAAAATTAAAATAGTTTGGTGATTCCTCTTCAAAAATCTCTTTTCCTTCCATCATATAGGCGCGAAGAAGGTATTCTTGTGCAGACTCTGTATTGGCTGTTTCCAGATAACACTGTCCTAATCGCAGCATGATAAATGGATTTTCATAGGCATTCTCGATGATATTGCCTTTGGCATTTTCAAAGTGTGGAAGTGCGTTGTCGAAGTCGTCCTCTAAGAAATAAGCATCCCCAATGGAGGCTTCCAGCCAAAGACTTTCAGCGTGGACATTTTGTGGACTAGGGATTAAATTGAGCGCCTCAGTCCAAACCCTAATTGCTTCGCGAAAGTTCTCTTCATCACAATAAGCATTTCCCTCTTCACTCAGTTGGTCGATTTTGTCTAATATTTGATCATCCATGGCATTTTTTCTTAATGGTATTTACGAAGTTATGAAATAATTGGAAAAAAAAACACCTGAAATCTTAAACTTCAGGTGCTTTAATCAGTTGTAAAATACTTTTTTATTTATTCCACCATATTTTGGTGTTGATCACATCATCTCCTTGTTGTGCAAGGGCTGCTTGATAATTTGATTTATTTGTACTTTGTTCCTTTAAAGGGTAAACAAAACGACTGGGTATTTCTTTTCCCACTTCTGGTGTAAAATAATAGGTGACAGTTTCACCATTAATAGTCCCGGTCCAAAGTACGTCGCCTGCTTTTGTCAGGAATAATGGATATCCCGTTCTTCTGATCTCTGACCACGCTTCGACACCTTGATTGAAAAGTGCCAGGTATTTCTGAGTAAGCACGTGCTCTTTGTTCGCGGCGGGAAGTTTGCTTACATAAGCTGTGATATCGTCTTGTGGGACACCCCATTTTTCCAATGAGGCTTTAGTGCCTTTTTCGTAATTGATTTGATCCCAGTTGCTATTTTCGGCTTGGATAAATGCTACTTCTGCGTATTCCATAAGAACTTCGCTATAATCTGCCGCATTGATCAGGTCACTTGGCAACGATATTTTATCGACCGGAAACAGATTTCCGGCAGCTAAAGGCAGGCCGTAGGGCTGGCCTATAAATTTCCCATCTGCGGCTGTTGGCTTGGCAAATTTAGCTAACCTTGGATCTGCAATTTTAAAGGGACCACGCGTACCTTGAAGGGTTTTAATAAGCACATCGGAGATCGCGAAATCTTTCCGATTAGCCGTCACAGTGGCGCGGAATAGAGGCGCTTCGTTGGGTGAGGTTTTCGAATATTTAAATACAGCGTTGTCACTATTGGACGTAAAAACTCCTTTTGCCAGTGCATCTGCAATATGTGCTGTAGCTAAAGCGGCATCTTTGATCTTAATACGATTGGCTACCCGCAAGCGGAGGGAATTGGCAAATTTTGCCCAGTTTGCATTAGACCCCCTATAGATAATATCGGCGCTGCCGAAGGTTTTATCCGATGAATATTTGAGCAGGGTATCCGCTGCCTGTTGAAGTTCGTTGAGAATATCCTTATAGATTTTTTCCTGACTCGCATATTTGGGTGTAAGATTGTCCGGATCCTGCTGTAAAGCTTCGAAATCAGGATCTTTATTGCCATAAGACTCATAGGGAATATTGCCAAAGACATCGGTCAATGACTGAAAAGCATAAGACTTGAGAATTCTTACAATGGCAATTTGATTGGCATTGGTGCCGGCTGTCCCTGCTGTGGCGATTGCTTTGGTGCTTTCATCTGTATTAAGTTTGATAATATCATTCAGGTTATTCAACGATTTGTATGTTGCTGTCCAGTAATTATCCGAATAACTCTGATCTATTCTGTAGCGGGATTGGTCAGTATAAATATTCTGACTGAAATATTGGGCGAATAATTGCGCCCCCCGAAGACTAATCTCTTCACTCCGTAAGGCATTGACCAACTGCTTCTCCGCAGTAACCAATAGCGTGGGTGTTGGTACCGAAGCCGGACGATTGGGATCGGTATTAATCTCAGCAAATTTAGCTTTGGAACACGAAGACGCAAAAAGTGAGATGCCGATCGCTCCTGTATATAGTATATTTAATAATTTCATTTTTTAGAATTTTAGATTCACATTAAAACCATAAGTAACAGGCAACGGAATAGCACCGCCTTCGATGCCTTGTACATTACCACCACTCGAAGTGAATTCGGGGTCAATGTATTTACTTTTGGTATAGATATTCCAAAGATTCCGGCCATAGACACTAACGCCGATATTCTTAATGACTTTGACATTGGCTAGTTTGAAATTATAGCCTAATGTGACTTCTCTGAGTTTGACGTATGTCGCATCGAAAATGGAAAAGGTTGTAGGCCCATTGTATTCATTGCGCGCCCACTGCTGGGCATCAATGTTGGTTGTATTTGACGTAATATTTTTGACATCGTAAGTTCCGTCACTATGAAAGGTAACATCTCCTTTGACACCATCGAGTACAATACCTGTTTCACGGATGTTATTGGCCGCTGTTTTGTCCAGAATACCGGAATACATGCCGACTTTATATGTTTGGGAGAAGAATTTTCCACCTACACGACCGGAGACCAAAAAGCCGAGGGCGAAGTTTTTATACCGGAAGCTGTTTTGGATACCAAAGGTGAAATCAGGCAGAATAGATCCCAGAGGAACCAATTGAGAGGTCTTCATATAGGTGCTATTCTTAATTAATTTACCATCTTTATCTTGCGTATCTTTTTCTAGTACACGTTGTCCATCCGGTGCATACACAAAATCATTTCCAAGAAATTGTCCATACGATTCCCCTTCACGTGCGACCAATTGGACCAGTGAACTGCTTAAGCTTAATGTATTTACTTGATCGTCTAATTTGACCACTTTGTTTTTGTTCTTCGCCCAATTGATTGTTGCATCCCAAGAAAAGTTTTCTTGTTTGATTGGTGTGCCGTTAAGCACAATTTCAATGCCTTTATTGTTGATTCTACCCGCATTAAGCCATTTGCCTTCGTATCCAAAAGAAGACGATACTGGTACAGCCAGAATTTGGTTTCTTGAGTTGTTATTATAATAGGTCAGATCCAGGCCTAATCGGTTTTTGAATAACTGAAGGTTGATACCAGTTTCCCATGAACTTGTTCGTTCTGGAAGCAGGTTGTTGTTTGGTTTGATAGGTGGTAATGTATAGGAAGGATTACCTTCAAAAGGCTGATCCGGGTTATAAGCCTTAGCCAGCTGGTAAGGATCTGTATCATTTCCAACATCGGACCAGCCTAATCGCAGTTTACCAAAGCTTAACCAGGATAAGTTTTTGAAAGCTGCTAAATTGCTGAATAGAAAGCTTCCTGCCACGGATGGATAAACATAGGACCAGTTAGAAGTAGGAAGAGTAGAAGACCAGTCGTTTCGAATGGTGGCATCAATATAAAGCAGGTCATTATAGCCCAACGACACACTACCGAAAACCGATGCGATCCGTTTATGATAACTGAAATTATCGACTTTAATCGCACTTGCATTTTTGAGGTTATAGTAATTAGGGATAATTAGTCCGCCTTGTGTAATCGCATAATTGTTTTGCGATTTCTTATCTCTGATATTACCTCCGGCGAAAGCAATGAGTGAAAATTTATCCCAATTTTTTTTGGCTGTTGCAATAAACTCGTAATTATATTCATTGAGCTTGTTGTTTGTTTCTTCGTACTGCGAAGCGCTGCGTGAATATACAGCAATGCGATCCTGTGCCTGTAAGGAATAGATGTCGGCGTGAACTTTGGCTCCGAGTGTTAACCAGCTATTGACATCATATTCTGCTCCGATATTACCATAAAACCGATCTCTGTTATCTTCCATATACGATTCGTAGGCTGACCAATAAGGATTGTCGATAAAACGTGTAGCTTCACCTGTTGGGTTATTCTGCCAGCCCGTCCGGTTCCAGGCCAAGGGCGTTCCATCAGCCCGTTTATAGTTCTCCAGTATCTTATAATCAACCTGTACAGCTCCCCATTGAAATGCCTCAAGGATAATATTTCTGTTGGAAGCGCCAGTCCAGGGGCGCCCTAATGAAGAATTGCGGATATAATTAAATGTCGAATTGATTTTTAGTTTTCCTAATTGTGTACCGCCCGAAAAATTAAATGCATTGCGATGTAAGTTTGAATTCGGAGTTGTGCCTGTTACATTCTTGTTTGTATAAGAAAAACGATAATTGGTATTTCCGCTATTTCCAGCAATTGCGAAATTATTGGTGTTGGCAACTCCGGTTCGGAAGAAATAATTAACATCATTTTTTGGATAGAGCCATGGTGAGGGCTTTAGGTAATTTGCCTCATCTTCGGGATTGAGGTTGTACCATTGTAAAACTGGTGTGCCATCCAATTTTGGCCCCCAGCTCTCATCGGAGGCATAGTCTACGATCTTATAATCGGTACCGGCGATATTCTGCGTCTGAAAGTTGGTCGAATAACCCTGACCGTAGAGATGCTGTCTTTTTGGAAGACGGACAATATTTTCGAAATCGATCCCTGTATTCAAAGAAATTTCTACTTTTTCACCTTTTGAAGCACGCTTGGTCGTAATCATGATAACCCCATTTGCTGCTCTGGAGCCATACAATGCTGCCGCTGTCGCTCCTTTTAAAACAGAGATGTTTTCAATGTCATCCGGATTAAGGTCCTGTATCATGTTTCCAATATCCTTACCAGCGCTTCCGTTGATTGTAGCTGATGAATTGAAGTCAGTATTGTCGATAGGTGTGCCATCAACAACATAAAGCGGTTGATTGTTTCCTGCAATTGAATTAATGCCGCGTAATACAACATGTGTCGAACCACCCATATTGCCACCTGAACTGGTTACCTGAAGTCCTGCAACTTTCCCTGAAAGTGCACTTAGGGCGTTGGTTGGACGGGTTTGCAATTCGGTGGATTTTACCTCCTGTACAGCATAACCTAGGGATTTTTTCTCTCTAGAAATGCCTAGTGCTGTTATAACCACTTCATCCAATTGGGAACTCGCTGGTGAAAGCTGGATTGTTGTGAGTCCGGCTGGATTGGTTTGGACAGTTTTGGAATCAAAACCAATATATTGAACCTGGATACTGATGGAATTACCACTTGATGGTAATTCGAATAGGCCATTTGCATCCGTTTGCACCTGTTTTTTGCTTATTGTTTCTGTAATCGTTGCACCTTGAATAGGGGCGTTGTTGTTGTCGACTACTTTTCCTTTTATGGTAGATTGAGCGTATAGCGTGCCCGTGCTTAAGCAAAGCGCTGCCAGTACGACAAAATCTATGTTGTTTTTTGCCATATTAATTTAATGATAATGAGTGGATTTTTTTGTTTGTGGTTATAGGAGATCGTTTGAATCGAACTGGAAAACATCTCCTAGAAGCATTCGTTTTACAGGTATATGTATTGCACTGATTTTCATGTGTTAAAAAATGTTAATGCAAATATATAAAATCTACCTAATAACTATACTTTATTTTTTATTTTTTTGTAATTATGATGTCAGAATGCCCCATGATAATCTTATTGGCTAGATAGGACTACCGTTTTTATCGATGGAATGCTGAGCGGATATCTTTGTCATAAAATAACTTATTGAAATTGCGCTTATAATACAAATGGAATACCAGTAAAGCACCTTAGTCGTATAGATATAGTATAAGATTAAGTATTCATAAAGTATGAATGAAGTATCGCTATGGGAACATAAGTTAATATTTAGCCGGTACCTTATTGTTGCTGTAAACGTGTTTATAAGGTGAAGGCTATGGGAAATCCATACAACAATATAGTTGAATAGGGAATTTCCTTGCGGATTAACAAAAATAGGATGAAGGTATGAAATGAAACAGGGTATCTCGTTTATGGATACCCTGTTTTTGTTTAACGGTCAATGTTTACTTTATAAATTGTTTCGGCTTCATCATCATCAAATTGCCGGATTTGCGCGATGAGTTTTTGTTTCATCTTAGTGACTACGCGCTGATAGCTTGGATCCTTATAAACATTTCGAAGCTCATTCGGATCTTTTTCAAGATCGAAAAGCTCCCAGCTTTCGACCCGCTTATAATAACGGATAAGTTTATAACGGTCGTCCCTAACGCCAAAATGAGGACTTACGGCATGCTCTCCATTTTCAAAATAATGATAATATAGATCTTTGCGATGCTCTTCTTTTGTGTTTTTTAGGACATGAACAAAGGATTTTCCCTGCATGTCAACAGGCGTTTTGATCGCCGCCAACTCGAGTAGGGTGGGAGCGATATCAGCATTCACCAATTTTGCTTCGATTTTTGTCGCAGGTTTAATCATTGGGGGATAACGCATTAACATCGGTGTCCGGAATGACTCTTCGTACATCCATCGTTTGTCAAACCAACCGTGTTCGCCCATATAGAATCCCTGATCTGAAAGATAGATCACGATGGTATTTTGGCGGAGAGATCTCTGGTCCAGGTAGTCTAGTACTCTACCTATATTGCGATCCATAGATTGAGCGGTATTGAGGTAATCAATCATATACCTGTTATATTTCCACTTTGCAAGATCTTTTTGACTCAGATTGGATTGCTTTAACTGTTCATAAATTGGTCGATAATAGGCGATATACTTGTTTTTCTGATCTTGGTTCATTCGCTTGAAATTACCATCATTCATCATTTCTTCTAATGAGTTGAACATTTTGAGGTCATAGCCCATCTTCATATCCTTGTCGATTGACATTTCTTGTAGCTTGGCTGCGTCGCGACTGTCATAGTTGTCATAGAAAGTTGGCGGTATATCAAATCTGATACTGTCATAACTGCCGAAATCCTTCGGGTCGGGCATCCATGTTCGATGGGTTGCTTTATGACCGATGACTAAACAAAATGGATCTTTTTTATCCAGGTTGTCCAACCAGTTTATAGCCTTATCGGTGACGATATCCGATACATATCCCTCCGTATTCCTCCGTCCTTCTTTACTGATGAAATCTGGATTAAAATAAGTGCCCTGTCCCACTAATATATCATAGTAATTAAAACCCTGTAATTTATCACCTAAGTGTATTTTACCTACCCAAGCCGTTTGATATCCCACTTGTTGCAGCTGTTTGACGAATAAATCCTGATTGAAATCAAATTCAGAGGTTTCATTGTCCTTGAAACCATTTTTATGGCTGTATTTTCCGGTTAATAAAGTCGCGCGGGAAGGACCGCAAATGGAATTGTTGACGTATGCATGGTTGAAAATCGCACCTTCGGAAGCAATACGATCAATTTGCGGCGTTTTTCCATACTTTGAACCATAGGCCCCAATGGTTTGATAAGCGTGATCATCTGATATGATGATAACCACATTGGGCTTATTTTGCGCAAGGGCCTGACTATACATTCCCAGTAAAACTAGTCCCATAGTGATAAATCTGAACTTCATAATAAAAAAAAGATGTTTGGTTTATTGATTCAGGAATAAATATAGCCTTTATTTAGTTGATGTGTTCATCGGTAGGAGATAAAAAAAAACACCTGAAGTGGGGAACCTCAGGTGTTTAACCTAACCAATTATTAACCTAAATTTATGAAAAGTATACTTTTTGAAGTATAGAAAATTATATTCAATATTCATGCCATTTTGCGTTCAGGTCTACTGCTATTTTTCTTTTGTGTTATTTTTGTTACTCAAATAGCGTCTTCAATTTGTCCTGGCAATATGAATATACTATACTTTGTTGTTTTGTGATAATTAATAGAATATTTTGGTTTACCTCCGTAAACCAGCTGCAAATAAAATTCATGTCAAACAGAATTGGAGTATTTTAGAAAGAAGGGTTTATAAGAGCGGGAAGAACTTCGGACTAAAAAATAAATCCCTGTTTAATAAAAAAACAAGGATGGTTAGATTGGTTAGAAATATAATCGAAACAATTCGTTCCATTCGGCATCTAGACTGCCTGTATATACAGTCTGTCGAGCTCGATTATACCAATAGCGGGCATTCCAGGGATCCCCTTCCTTACGGTGAAGATAAGCATGTACGTGAGCTGCTTCAACACCATCTAACTGATCGATGAGATCGTGTGCGGTTTTCCAATCACCCTTTTTGTCATACCACAACGATTTTTGTACAGCGGACCAGTTATGAATTGGATGATCTAATAATTGAAATTCTTCTATTGTCATTTTGTTAATTCTTTGCTCCAGATTTCATAAATATCATCACCTTTTGAGCTTTTTCCACTGTGATGCCATTTGTTATCTTCCAGCTTCCCGTTAAAATTGAGTTCTTGCCCCACCTTATTATTGTCTCTTGAAAAGAATTGTATTGTCTCAGTGTAACGATTGTTTTTGTAACTGTAGCGTCCGCCACCGGTTCCATAAAATCCTTTTTGGGCCGGATTAATGGCAATCCATTGGAAGTAACCGTCGACCAGAATCTTTATTGTTTTGCGATCTGCTTTTGGGATTTCGTGCATCTTTGCATCTTGTTGTCTACCCGTAATTCTCCACAAAGCATCTAAATCTTGGGTGATGGTTTTCTGCTTGACAAAAATCTTGTTGGAATCAGGCAACTTTATCTGGATGGCACCTTTTTCGTTTTTAACATACAAACTGGTTGATTTTCCGATATCAGTACTATCTTTCGTATCATATTCGATAACTACACTGATCCCGTCGTCTTGCTGTCGGATTGCGCCACCCCAAGTAGAACCAAAATGCTTATTGGTATCATCATACTGTATGAAAGAGAGGTAGTGATCCTTGATCAAAATTAGGTTTTTGGTAGTGCCTGCCGTGGAAATATATGCGCCATCAGCGAGTTGTGCCTTAGCTTGGAAATGTACAGCTACAAGCGATAAGCACAATAGTAAAATACAGTTTCTCATAACAAATCAAAGCATGTTGTCTTTTAAAGATACAAAATAAAAATGTTGAATAGTATACTGAGGATTGTAGACTAATAAAAAAAGCTGATTCTTTATTAAAGAATCAGCTTTTTTAACGGTATAATATGATTTATTTGAATTTACTAGCTAATGCAGCAAGTTTACTTGCCATATCTGTTTCCGGTTCTGGCTGTCTTTTGCCCTCATTTCTCTTATTCTTTGGAAGAACAGGTTTTTCATCTGTTTTCATAGATAAAGCGATGCGGTTACGTTTCTCATCCACCTCTGTAACCGTGACTGTAACATGTTGTTGTACTTTGACCACCTCATGTGGGTCGGAGATATAACGGTTGGACAGTTGGCTCAGGTGTACTAAGCCATCTTGATGTACACCAATATCAACAAAAGCGCCAAAGTTGGTTATGTTGGTCACAATACCGGGAAGTTTCATTCCAATACGTAAATCGCCAATGCTATTGACACCTTCAGTGAATGAAAAGGCTTCGAACTTTTCCCTTGGGTCAAGACCAGGTTTGGCTAGTTCATTAAGAATATCATTTAAAGTTGGTAGGCCTACTTCCGCAGAGATATAATTTTTTAACGGGATGGATTTTCTTAATTCAGCATCTTTGAGTAAATCTTCTACTTTTTTACCCAGATCTTTTGCCATTTGCTCGACCAATGCATAACGCTCGGGGTGTACAGCAGAGGAATCCAATGGATTGGCAGCATGTCTTATCCGAAGGAAACCTGCAGCTTGTTCATATGCTTTGTCTCCAAGTCGAGGTACTTTTTTCAATTCTCGGCGTGAGGAAAATGGGCCGTTTTCATTTCTATATTTAATGATCTGCTGCGCTAGAGATGGTCCTAACCCAGAGACGTATGATAGTATCTGTTTTGAGGCGGTATTCAGTTCTACACCTACCGCATTTACACAGCTGATGACGGTATCATCCAACGATGTTTGTAACTTGTTTTGGTCTACATCATGTTGATATTGGCCAACACCAATTGATTTTGGGTCAATTTTAACTAACTCGGCCAATGGGTCCATTAATCTTCTTCCGATCGATACTGCACCACGTACGGTGATATCGTGATCCGGAAACTCTTCGCGTGCTGTTTCTGATGCAGAATAGATCGAAGCGCCACTTTCATTGACCATAACGATAGTCACGTTGTTGAGGCCTAATTTTTTTATAAAGTCTTCAGTTTCACGACCTGCCGTTCCATTGCCAATCGCAATGGCCTGAATATCGTGTTTTGAGACTAAATATGTAATCGTTTTTTGTGCTTCGGCAAGTCCATTTGCCCCATTATGTGGGAAAATTGCCGTATTTTCTTTCAGCTGGCCTTGCTCGTCCAATACAACAGTTTTACATCCAGTTCGGAAACCGGGGTCTATTGCAAGTAATCTTTTTTGTCCCAATGGTGCTGCTAAAAGTAATTGACGAACATTGTCCGCAAAAACTTTGATAGCCTCCTCATCCGCTTTTTGACGGGTCAATACACGGATTTCTGTTTCCATAGAAGGTTTCAATAATCGCTTATAGCTATCTGTTAATGCCAATTTCACTTGTGCAGCAGCATCGTTGGAAGCCTTGACATAAAGTGATTCAATGGTCGGAAGGATATTTTCTTCATTGATGTCGATATCCAGATAAAGTAATTCTTCTTTTTCACCGCGACGCATCGCCAAAACGCGGTGCGATGGGGCGTCTTTTAGCGATTCGGACCACTCGTAATAATCTTTGTATTTAATAGCGGCTTCTTCTTTTCCCGGAATCACTCTGGACACGAATTCAGCCTTTTCTAGGAATATCGCTCTTGATTTGGATCGTACTGTCGCGTCTTCGGCAATGATTTCAGCAATGATGTCTCTTGCTCCGGCTAGTGCTTCGTCGCTATTGTTTACTCCTTTTTCTGCATCTATTAACGAACTTGCAAGTTCCAGATAATCTGTTTTGTCCTGCGCTAAAAGAAGATCTGCCAAAGGCTGCAATCCTTTTTCTCGAGCGACGCTAGCTCTTGTTTTACGTTTGGGTTTGTAAGGCAGGTAGATGTCTTCCAGATTCGCCATCGTCTCGGCTGTCATGACCTGTTGTTCAAGTTCAGGTGTCAATTTGCCCTGATCATTGATGGATTTTAAAACAGCTTCTTTACGTTTATCCAGATCCTTCAGTTGTTGGGAACGATCTCTGATATTTGTAATCTGGACCTCATCCAGACTTCCTGTCATTTCTTTCCGGTAACGGGAGATAAATGGAACAGTAGCGCCCTCTTCTAATAGTTGGATTGTCGTGCGAACCTGTTTTTCGCTTATGGATAGCTCGTTAGCAATAGTAATTTCGTGTGATAATAAGCTCATTGTAGATTTTACTTTAAAAAGGAAAGCTGTTGAATGGTTATTCAACAGCTCTATGAAATATCTGATTATAAATTAATGCAATGGAGTTACGCAGGTTTGTTTGTGTTTTCCTCTTGTTCTGTAGGTTTCTTTTCTTCTCCTTCGTTGTTTTTGGCCTCAGCAAAGTGGTCATTGTATCCGTAAGTGATATGAGAAGGTTCCTCTCCGTAATCTAATTGCTTATGTGGATTGTGTTCCACGACTCCCGCAGGAGTTGTAAATTCATATTTTTTCTTCGCTGGTTCAGATTCTGAGCTTTCGGCAGTTTCTACTGACGGGGATTCTTGCTCAGCTTTGGCTTGTTCTTCCGCAACTTTTACATCATTTGGAACGGTTTCCTCTTTGACTTCTGTCTTAACGTCTATGTCTTTTTCAAAATTATTGATCTGATCTGAAATCTCACGCTTGATGCCTTCGGATGCATCTTTGAATTCTCGTATCCCTCTTCCTAAACCTCTTGCCAATTCGGGAAGCTTCTTGCCACCAAAAAGTAGCAAGATCGCAAACACGATTAAAATCATCTCCTGTGTTCCGATGTTTAGAAATGCTATTACTGGATTGTACATACTCTTTTCCTCTTCTTTTGATTACTAACTAGATGCTAAGTTACACTTATATTTCTATAGTTCTTAGACTAACAGGTAAATTTAAGATAATTTTAAGGTATTTGAAACATAAAAATTACTTAACAAAGAAGCTGTATTTGGTGAGTAAATTTTGTTATATTTTTGCTAAATATTTTTTAATATGACGATAGAGCGGAAATATCTTTGTATTTTTGTGCCTATTTTTTTGAGGAATTGATTATGTTGGGAAAATTTAAAACATTCAAGCCGTATTATAAAAGTACGATCGTATTGGCCGGTCCAGTTGTTATTTCACAATTGGGACATACATTGGTACATACAGCGGATAGCGTTATAGTCGGACATTTTGCTGGAACGATTCCATTGGCCGCGGTGTCATTGGTAAACGCTGTATTTATGATCGTTATGGTGGTCGGATTGGGAATTGCCTATGGGATCACACCATTGATTGCACAGGAAAATGGTCGCGATAATAAGGAGGAGTGCGCTGTATTATTATCGAATAGCTTTTGGTTGAACATCATTACAGGCATATTGTTGTTCTGCTTGGTCTATTTTGGTTCTATGCTTGCAATTGATCATCTGAATCAGGATCCGGCTGTTGTAAAGGAGGCGAAACCTTATTTACTGATTTTAAGTCTTTCTATGTTACCGCTGATGGTATTCAGTACATTTAAGCAATTTGCCGAAGGTCTGGGCTTTACCAAGCAAGCGATGAATGTAACCATCTGGGGAAACGTACTCAATATTATATTGGCAATTATATTTGTCAAGGGGATGTTCGGAATTACGCCGATGGGTGTAAAAGGGGTTGGATATAGTACGCTGATTGACCGTATCTTGATGATGGCGGTGATGATGACCTATGTGTTGCAATCGCAAAAGTTTAAGGGCTATATACAACATTTTAAAATTACAGTAATAGACAAGGTAAGACTAGGGAAAATATTGCGGATCGGCGCACCTGTTGCAATGCAATATGTTTTTGAAATTGGTGCGTTTGCCGGGGCATCTTTACTGGCCGGAACGATCAGCGCTACGGCACAAGCTTCCCATCAGGTAGCGATCCAATTGGCTGCCATGACCTATATGATGGCTAGTGGTATTGCCGCAGCAGCAACGATTAAAGTAGGCAATAGCTATGGAAATAGAAACTTGTTCCGCTTGGAGCGTTTTGCCATAACTTCCTATCAGTTGGTTTTGATCTTTATGTTGATTACGGCGTCATTGTTTGCGATTTTCAATAATTATCTGCCTTATATTTTTACTTCTGATAAGGCGGTGGTCGTTATTGCTGCTCAATTATTGATCATTGCGGGTCTTTTTCAATTATTTGATGGCACACAGGTCGTTGGACTAGGCGTTTTGAGAGGTTTGGGTGATGTGAATATCCCTACAATCATCACTTTTATTGCTTATTGGATTATCGGGCTGCCAAGTGGTTATGTGATGGGAATACTTTTTGATTGGGGTATTAAAGGAATCTGGTACGGCTTGACCCTGGGTTTATTGACTTCATCGGTGCTGCTCTATTTACGGTTCCAATTAGTGATCAAAAGAAAGAAGCTTCAATTTGAAAATAGCATATTATAAGAGCTGTGGAAGATAAACACACCTTAATATAGGTGAAAGTATATTCCGGTGAGAATATATATGGAGTTAAATAAAAAAGTTGCTGTCCTTTTGGACAGCAACTTTTTTATAACTATACTGTTGCCGTTAAATTTCTCTGTTGCTATCCCAGTTTTCGAGATAGTCTGCAACCCGTTTCAAGAATGTACCGCCTAGGGCGCCATCTATTGCACGGTGATCGTAGGACAGGGACAGATACATCATATGTCGGATTCCGATCATATCACCGTATTCTGTTTCGATTACTGCGGGTTTCTTTGTTATTGTACCGACTGCCAATATCGCCGCTTGGGGCTGATTGATAATAGGGGTTCCCATAATATTACCAAAAGCACCAATGTTGGTGAATGTGAATGTCCCATCTTGGGTATCATCGGGTTTTAATTTATTTGCCCGTGAACGCTGTGCAAGGTCGTTCACTGATTTGCTTAGCCCTACTAGACTCAACTGATCAGCATTCTTTATTACCGGTACGATGAGATTGCCGTTTGGCAGCGCTGCGGCCATACCGATATTGATATTTTTCTTTTTAATAATATTATAACCATCTATTGATATATTAACCAAAGGAAAGTCTTTTAAAGCCTTGGTAATGGCCTCTATAAATAGTGGTGTGAATGTAATATTTTCCCCTTCACGTTTCTTATACGCATCTTTTACTTTATTGCGCCATAGAACTAGGTTGGTTACATCTGCTTCCACAAAAGAACAAACATGCGGGGATACTTGGACACTCTTGACCATATGATCTGAAATCAAGCGTCGCATACGATCCATTTCAATAATTTCGTCGCTACCATTTACAACGGTGTGGACTGTTGGAGTCGGCGTAACTTGAGTAGATTCATTTTTGATCATTGGAACATTTGTCGGTTTCGCATGATCTGTGTTTTGCTGAATACCTCTATTGGCTACGTACAACAGGATGTCCTCTTTCGTAACTCTACCCTCGGCTCCTGTGCCTTGGATACGATCAAGTTCTTCCTGAGATAATCCCTCATGACGCGCGATGTTTTTTACTAGCGGCGAATAAAAGCGGACACCTTGTTCGTAATGTGTATGTGTTGTTTCTTCGACCGGACTACTCAATTGCGCTATACCTGGTATTTCGAGATTGGTAGTTTCACTTGAAAATGTAGGTTGATCAGCTAGGCTCTCCTGCGATTGAACAGTGGGTTCGCTTGTTTCGGTATCTCCTTCTATTTCTATAATTGCAACAACATCACCAACCTGAACAATTTGGTCTGCAGTATAAAGTTGTTCCTTCAAAATTCCCTTTACAGGAGAAGGTACCTCTGAATCAACTTTATCTGTTGCGATTTCCAATAAAGTGTCATCTTCTTCAATCAGGTCACCAGGTTGTTTCAACCATTTGGTAATTGTTGCCTCCGATACACTTTCTCCCATTTTTGGAAGTAAGAGTTTATATAAAGCCATATTTTTTAGCAATCTCGTTATAGAAAAACGAAGTTAATTAAATTGTGGTTTACTTTCAACAATTTGAAATATTATTCCTTAAAAAACGATTTTATTAAAATTTTATTTTAAGTTACTCGAATTTTGACCCTTCTTCTTTTACCAGTAGTTTCCAGAGCAGGAGAAGCGCATTCATGCGCGTACGTTCGATGTTTATGCGCCTATCATTGTTGAATTGAAACTTCTTTGTGATCACTTCTTTTTTTCCAGCTACCGCCACCCAGACTGTCCCGACAGGTTTCTCAACAGAACCGCCGCCCGGGCCGGCTATTCCTGTTGTCGCAATGGCATAGTCCGTGTTAAATTTTGCTTTTGCGCCTGCAGCCATTTCTATGGCCGTCTGCTCACTGACAGCGCCAAATTGCTCCAACGTTGTTTCATTGACATTTAGCAATTGCTGTTTTAGTCTATTGGAGTAGGGGATTGTTCCTCCGACGAAGATTTCGCTACTTCCGGGATTTGCTGTTAATGAAGCCGCCAGACTTCCGCCTGTACAGCTTTCAGCTGTAGTCAAGGTAAGTCGCTGTTGAGTAAACTGCTTAATTAAATATGCTTCAATAGTGGTGTCGTAATCCGCAATTACATAATTTTTTAAGCGATTCAAAAGTTTGCTCTTAAAGAGCTTTACTTCTTGAATAATATCAGCTTTGTTTTTACTTTTTCCGGAAAGCCGTAGGCGAATAAAAGCTAATGTGGGTAAATAGGCCAATTTAATAGTTGAAGGAAGTTCTTCTTCAATATCCTTTATTTCTTCAGCAAGATAAGACTCTCCAATGCCACCTACAAGTAAGGTTTCGTGGTGGATGAAGATATCTTTATTTTGTTGTTCGATCAAAGGGAAGACACGCTGTTCCATTAGATGCTTCATTTCAAATGGTACACCGGGCATAAAAATATAGTGTTTTTGTGCATCGGAAACCAACATACCTGGAGCTGTACCATAATCGTTGAATAATATTTCACAGTTTGCCAAAACATCGGCTTGCTGTCGATTAATCTCTAGCATTTCCATATTGCGGGATTCAAAGAAACTTGTTACGTGTTGAAGCACTTTTTCATCACGGATTAATGTAGTGCCAAAATATTTTGCCGCGGTTTTTTTTGTAACATCGTCTTTAGTTGGACCAAGCCCTCCGGTAATTAAAATTAAATCGGCTCTCGTGGATGCGTCTTTTAAAGTATTGAAAATAGCTTCCTCCGTGTCGGGAATGGATGTCATCTGGACAATATCTATCTCGAATTTTCCTAATTGTTGTGCAATCCAGCCGGAGTTGGTATCGATAATCTGGCCTATCAGAATCTCATCTCCAATCGTAATAATTTCTGCTTTCATAGTATAAACTTACATAAAATTACGGATCAACTATACGCTAAAATTGTTTTGATTAAAAGAATTTAAAGATGGTCCTTTTCGCGTAGTAACCGGGTTTGAATTTTTGGGTGTATACCGGATTAATTATATAAAAAAAGCAGTTATTTTAAAAATAACTGCCTCCAGAACTTGCTCTTTTTGTCAATTTGAGATCTTGCAATATTGATGCTTTTGCTCGAATGGTGACATTATAACTTCGATATCGTCCAAATGGCATCCATCCAAAGGACATATCCCAGCAGTGTAAATCTCGATAAATATTGAAGGAAGTCATGACAACTTCTTTTTGTTTGAAATCGTAGCCAGATTGAAATGTTACTTTCCATTTAGGCGTAACACTAAAATCCCCATGTAAATTCAGCGTACTAGTAATCTGATTGTCCATGCGTCGTGTACTCGTATTAAAGAACTTGGACATATTAAAACTGAACGAAGCCGCTAGGTTCCAGGGAATATTAAAGTCTACAAAAGCATTGGGGTCTGAACTGATTCGGGCTAAAGCTTGTGCTTGCTCTGGGGTCATTCCAGCATTGGACATTTGCTTTCTTAGTGAATCGATGTTGTCACCCCGCGATTTGGCCGCTTTCGGATTTAGGCTATAGTCAAAGGATAAACCAAAATTTGTCAGACGGGCCAAACTTCCATCTTTAATCGCATATCTGTTGACGCGGACACCATTCTCATTTACCGAATAAGGGTCAAATGTACCGTTGAAGTTTACATTCATCTTCTGGTCGAAAAATGCTGTCCGACCGGAGAAAGTTATCGGTGATAGTTTTAATGAATCTGCAACAAAATTGTAATTTCCACTGAAGGTTAAACCTTGAAGAATTGGTATCTTTTTGAAGCCACCGTCGGTAGTGTCAGATTTGCTCTTCACCTTGGCCTCGATATTGTTGTCAATTGAGAAGCCTATGCCTGCAGATTTTCCTGCAGAAGGTGAGCCATATACTCCCTGCGAAAAGATGGAGTATACGTTACGATTGCCATATTGATCATTATATTGTTGATAGAACCCATAACGTGGGTCTGAGAAATCTGGTCTGTAGTTAAAATTGATTGATGGAGTAACCACATGTCTGATCGCTTCGATCTTTCCGATCTTTGGATACATACCGTATATCTTGGTCGAAAGACCAGTAGATACAGAATAATCGTAAGCACGATTAAATCCCTGTAGTGTATCAAGCCGTTGTTTATAACCTGCCGGTGTGTTATCAATACGTTGTCTGGTACTTTGTAAGTACCAACGTTCGGTGTAGTTTACACTGGTATTGAATTGGAAGTATTTAAATGCGTTAAGAGATAAGCTGATCGGAATGTTATGCTGGAAACCATTCTGGAACCTTTTGAAACCTCCAGAACTAAATAACAAGCTGTCTTTGGTATTGACTGTATTTTGTGCCTGAAAACTATAACCAACATTGATACGTTGATACCATTTTTGTTCGCCGACACGATCTTTGCTGTCAAAGGGATTGAACGAAGAAACGTTTAAGCTAATATTGGGTAAGCTTAACTGAATACTTCTGTCAGCCATATTCTGACTATGGGTTAAACTTGCTGTTAGATTTACTTTTCCATCGGCAAACACTTTCCCATAACTGATAGATGACCCCATTCTGTTCTGGGCCAGATTTTCATAGGTGGTTAGGTTGCTTCCTGTACCTGTATTGCGGAAATAGGATGCGGTACCAAAGTTTACACTAGCAGAAAAAGATGTTCCCGGGTTAGCTTCTTGACGTTGGGTATGATTCCAGGTTACATTGAAGTCTTTGTTTGAACCATAATTATCGGTGCCTTCTATCCCTGTTTTGGTGTTAGCATAGCGTATGTTAAATCCACCATTAAATTTATAATTTACGGTATAACGTGTATTCATGGAGACTTCCCATGAACCTTTTGAATACAATGACCCCCTAATTTCACTATCCCAGTAATCGTTGAAAGCGAGATACCAACCAATGTCACGCATGGAGAAACCTCGCGTATAATCTTCACCAAAAGATGGGAAAAGAAATCCTGAGGCTCTTTTATCAGGTTTAGGGAAAAATGCAAATGGGAAGGCTACAGGCATAGGTACCCCCATTACCACTAAATAAGCAGGACCGGAAATGATCTGATTTTTAGTTACAATCCCTTTGGATATATGTATACCAAAATGGGTGTGTGGCTCTGGTAAATTACAAGTACTATAGAGTCCCTTGTAGATTGACATCTCATCATAGATATTCTTTCGGACGATATTGGCTTGGATAAAGCCTCCATCTACCTCGGTCATAATACCATAGGTATTCCCTTCCTGCTTTTCGTAATCATAATAGAGGGAATCTACTGTTTTAGGAGATTCACCATTTCCCATAATAACAATAGGACGGCCTACATATTTGCCGCTTTTATCATAGATGCCTGATGCAAAAATCTTTTTTTGATTGCGGTCGAGTCGGATGTAATCAGCGGAAAGTTCAAAATCCTGATACTTTACTTTTGCACCACGATATAAATGGCTAATATTCTTTGCTACTTCCGATTTTTG
Organism: Sphingobacterium sp. GW821-FHT03E03; assembly: GCF_059420745.1. Taxonomy (NCBI): domain Bacteria; kingdom Pseudomonadati; phylum Bacteroidota; class Sphingobacteriia; order Sphingobacteriales; family Sphingobacteriaceae; genus Sphingobacterium; species Sphingobacterium sp. GW821-FHT03E03. The sequence goes on along the minus strand of NZ_JBWKUH010000012.1, from coordinate 90,206 downwards.
GGAATCGACGGCGATAATGCTGACTTCGGCCTGCAATCCACTGCCTTTTTTCTTAGTGGTATCCTGTCTGGATTTAGTGGAATCAGCAGGTTTTATTTTTGTTGTATCCTGCAGTTTACTGGTCGCCGAGACAGGGTCCTTACTTTGAAGTCCGTTCTGTTTTAATGGAATATTGCTCTGAGCGAATGTTGAATTGCCCATTGCAAGAATGATAAATAGTGTTAAAATGTTGATTAACGACTTCAAAATTAAAGACAAATGTTATTTTTGTGAAATAATGTTAAACTTCGAAGGACAAAATTAGTCAAAAAACAAATAGAAAATATGTTAAATATCGTTATCTATTAAAGAAATAATATTGACTCATTTTGTATCGTTTATAGTAGAGCAAATAATTATTCAATGAAATCAGATTTAAGAATTAGAAAATGGTGTAGCATTATGTTTGCTACTTTGGGATTTTTTTTATTGAATTCTTTCAAATTAAACAACGGCCAACCCGAACCACCCGACTATCAGATTAAAACCATCGTTATTGATGCTGGGCATGGTGGAAAAGATACCGGTGCACAGGGCCGTCGATCCCTAGAAAAGAATGTAGCGTTGGACGTGGCGTTAAAGCTCGGACGACAAATTCAAAAAGATATTCCGGGAGTTAAGATTATCTACACACGGACTTCTGATGAATTTGTGGAATTGTATAAACGTATTCGTTTGGCGAATGCTAACAAAGCGGATTTATTTATTTCCATTCACTGTAATTCAGGTGGTTCTAGTGCCCATGGAACGGAAAGCTTGGTTTCTGGTTCGCATCGTTTAGGGCAACAGGATGCTGCTGTCCGCGAGAATGCATCGTTATTGCTCGAATCAAATTATAAAGAAAATTACCAGGGATTTGATCCTAAAGACCCCGAAAGTGCCATTATTTTTTCATTGATGAAAAACAGATTCCGTGAAAAGAGTATTCGTTTGGCGCAGATGATTGAAGGAGAGTACGTGAAATCCGGAAGACATAGCCGTGGGTTCTGGGAAAAAGGATTAGCTGTATTAGCAGAAGCTGGAATGCCAGCTGTTTTGACAGAAATAGGATTTATCAGCAATAGGGAAGAGGAAAGCTATCTTTTATCAGATGAAGGGCAACAAGAAATTGTCAATAATCTGGTTTCGGCTTTAAAAATTTATAAAAATTCTGTTGAACGCTAAACAGATTTGCTTTTATGCTGTTTTAAAGTTATATTAATGATGCATTACAAAAAAAATGATTTGTGAAAATATCAAATGAAACAAAAGTCGGCATATTAGCAACAGTTGCAATTGCTCTATTATTTATAGGGTATAGTTTTTTAAAAGGAAACGATGTCTTCAGTAGCGATAATACATTTTATACCACTTACCATACAGTCGACGGTTTGACTTCTTCTAAACCGGTTTTAGTTAACGGTTATCAGATTGGACGGGTATCAAAAATGATCTTACAACCGGATGGTAAAATAAAAACGGAATTTAAGATCCATTCCCATTATAAAATCCCTAAAAATACTATTGCTCGGATTTCGAGTACAGATTTGTTGGGTAGCAAGGCAATTGTTTTTGAGATGGGCAATAGCACGGAAATGGCCAAAGATGGCGATTTTCTAAATTCAGGTATCCAAGCGAATATTATGGATAAAGTTGAACCAATCCAAAAGCGTATTGAAACTATTACGATCAAATTGGATTCTACATTGACAGTGGTTAATACGGTGCTAGATAAGCAATTTCAAGATGATTTTAAGAATAGTATCCATAGCATATCGACTTCCCTGAAAAATGTTGAGGGAATCACAAAAGATGTAGAAGGACTTGTGGGAAATGAAAAGGGAAGGCTAAATAGAATTATGGCCAATCTGGAATCGATTACATCCAATTTCTCACAAAATGGTGAGAAAATCAACGCTATAATGTCCAATCTAAACAATATAACGGATAAAGCGGCACGATTGGATTTTGAACAAACCATGAACAAGGTAAATGCGGCAATGTCCGATTTTCAAAATATTACGAGTAAGATCAATAGTGGTAAAGGATCAATCGGTTTATTGCTTAATGATGAAGAATTATACCGTAATCTGAATAATGCATCTAAAGAAATGGATAATCTGATGAAGGATGTCAAGGAGAAACCCGGTAAATATATCAAGCTTTCTATTTTTGGAAAAAAAGGAGAGAAATAGATTTCGTTTATTGGATATAGTTAATAATACAAAAAGCCTGCAATTTGCAGGCTTTTTGTATTTAAGACTTCTTTAGCGACTGAAGTTGGCTAGCTCTGCCGGTACTTAACTTATTACCAGATTGATACCATTTCCAATATTAAAACCATATTAACACTCTTTTTATACGGTATTAACAGAGGGTTAATAGGGATATACCCCAGTTAACCCTCTGTTATACCCTTGTTAATACCCTGTAATACCCCTTTTAATACATAAGCAGGTATTAATCAATAGTTAACTTGCTCTTTTATTGTCTGAAATGATCGAAAAAGATGGAATGAAATAGATTACATCCCCTGCGGATGGTCAATTTGCAAGGGAAATCAATAATCCTGAATCCGGAAATATCGGGTTTACTTTATAGTCAGCCATTAAACCAAAATTAACGCTACTCAATAAGTGGCGTTAATTTTGGTAATTGCAATATTTTACTAGCGATTTTATCAGTAGTGTAAGTATATTATCTCACTATCTGATTTTATAGCGGTTTTATAAGGTTTCTTTAAGCCATGTAAAGAATTCTCTTTGCCAGACCTGAGCATTGTGCCCTGATAGTACCCAATGGTTTTCATCAGGGAGATAAACAAGTCTGCTTTTTATTTTCTTCAACTGAGCAAGTTGAAAGGCTGCTAAACCCTGTCCTATGGGAACACGATAATCTTTTCCGCCTTGAAAAATCAGAATAGGCGTATGCCAGTTGTTTGCTTTTTCAATCGGATTAAACTGGGTATATGATTTTTCGTTTTTGCTATCCCAATAGGCACCCCCCAATTCATGATTGGCAAAGAACAATTCTTCCGTCGTACCATACCAACTTCTCATATCGAATAAGCCGTTATGTGCAATGAATGTTTTGAAACGATTTTGATGGACTCCGGCTAACTGGTAAACGGAATAACCACCATAGCTAGCACCAATTGCTGCCCGACGCGCTGTGTCGACATATGTTTCTTTGGATATGTCATCTATAGCAGACAAGTAATCTTTGATCGGTTGTCCGCCCCAATCTTGGGAAATCGCCTCATTCCATTTTACCCCCCAACCGGGCATGCCTCTACGATTTGGTGCGATCACAATGTAACCTTGTGAAGCAATTAATTGCAGGTTCCAACGGAAAGAATAAAACTGCGTGAGCGCAGATTGTGGACCACCTTCACAGTAGAGTATAGTTGGGTATTTTTTTGCAGGATCAAAATTTGGAGGGTAAATTACCCATGAAAATAAATCAGCACCGTCGGAGGCTTTTGTAATACGTCTTTCAATTTTGTTTTCCGCAATTGCTGCATACTTGCCGTCATTGACCTTGGTGACTGCTGTCAAAGATTTGTTTTTGAGATCAAAGCTAAAGACTTCAGTCGCACGCGTGAATTTGGTCAAAGTAACAATCAGCTTATCTCCGGTTTGACCAACAATACCCGTAATATCAAAGTCCCCTGTTGAAATTTGTTGGATCTTTGGAAGACTTTTTGACTTTATATTCGAAGGTACCTCTAATTCAAATAGCTGCACAGTACCTTTTGTGGCAGCAGTAAAGTATATTTTGCGATTATCATTGCTCCAGATAAAACTGTTGACGGTACCATCCCAGTGTGCTGTTAAATTTAATCGAATTGAACTGCTTTTATCAAATAGGATGATGTCATTTTTGTCGGACTCATAACCATCGGTTTTCATACTGAGCCAAGTTAAGCTTTTACCATCTGGAGAATAAGCTGGTGCGATGTCATAGCCGTTCATGCCCTCGGTCAGATTGGTGGTCGTACCAGAAGATAATTCATAACGATAAATATCTGTGTTGGTACTCACGGCATAATCTGTCCCGAATTTTTTCTTGCAAACATATAATATCGCCTTGCTATCGGGAGACCAAATGAAATCTTCTGCACCACCGAAAGGTGCCTGGGGACTGTAGTAAGGTTGATCCTTCAGCAGATCAACAGGATTTCCTATTTTTCCATTACTATAGCTGGCAACAAAAGGGTGATTGAATTTTCCATCATTGAATGTATCCCAATGTCTGTAATCTAAGTTGTCATAAATATAGGCATCTGATTTTGGCAATTCTGGATATTTATCTGTGCTATGGTATTTTTTGATTAATACGGATTGGCTAAAAAGGATATGTGTTCCGTCGGGAGAAAATTTGACATTTTCCAAAGCCATCTCACTGGATGTCAGCTGAGTTGCCTCTCCCTTTGTCAGATTTTTTTTCCACAAGTGACCTTTCGATAAATAAATCACATCACCATTTTGTTCGATCTGGACTACTGCTTCGCCTCCTTTTTGATCCGTAAATTGACCACCGGCACCATTGGCCAATGAGATGGTATAAAGATTCTTCTCACTCGTATTGCTTTCCAGGTTGTAATTAGAAACACTGTACAGCAATGTTTTACCGTCTGAAGAAAGTCCTTCAGCCGATACACGTCCGAGATCCCATAGGGTGCTAGGGCTAATAGGTTGTGGTGATTCCGTAACCATTTTGAAACTGGATTTTCCACCTTTGCTTTCTTGCGCATTGCTGAGGTTGCATGCCATAATCGCTAATGTAAATATTGTGAGTTTTTTCATCCGCATAAATTTGTTTATTCATTATTTCATTTTCCCTTTAAGGTATTCATGCTGCCTTCGGCGGTTTCATATATATAATATTGAAAAATGTCGCTGCAATTTACAGATTTTGCTGCTAAAAGCTGAGCAAAGGATGAAAATAGCCGTCTTATTTAGCAAAAAGACGGCTATCTGCTCGGATAAGTTTATTTCTTTAGCAATATGCCGATAATTACCCAATAGATTTTGAGATGTTGCTTATTGATCAGCATGATTGTTGTCAAATTGATACCAATTGATTTTTGTGGAAACACGCATCAGGATTGCCAAGATGATAAAGATACCGATCGTTCCGGCAATGAGAGAGTAATCTCTAAGTTGCATGAGTACATAGATGAATAAATAGAATGTACCTAAAATTGCCCCAAGTAAGAGCGCAGATTTAAGATCTTTTGTAATCGCTTTTATAAAACTTCCGATGAGGATTACGGTGGCAACTGAAGCGATTAAATAGGCTGTATTAAATCCGATATGTTCTGATAATGCTAATAACAATGTATAAAAAAGTACCATGGCTGCTCCGATTAGTACATATTGGATAATATGGATTCTTTTTTTCTTGATAATCTCAGTGAATAAGAGTGAAGTGAATGTCAAGAGGATGATCAAAATACCATATTTAGCAACCCGCGTCGTTTTTTGATAGTTATTGATGTCTGGCAGGAAATTGATGGTGATCATATCCGAGTTGACTAACATGTCACTGGATACGTTTGAGTCTGATGCAGCACGGGCTGTAGGCTGTGGAGGCTCAGATTCATCTGTCAGGTTGCCCCTGTTTTTTTCGAAGAGATAGATTGGATAAATATCTCCTGACCATTGTTGGGGCAGCTTGCGGCTAAAGGAAGGGATCTCCCAAGATGCTGAAAAATTGGCATTGTCGACTGTTCGTTTACTTGGTAAGAATGCACCGGCAAAACTCGGATTAGCCCAATTTCCTTTTGCAGAAATATTCGTTTGATCACCGAGCGGGACAAAATTTAATGATTTTGAACCTTTTAGGTCTAATGTGATTTTGAAAATGTTTTCGCTTTGGGGATTGATAGAAATGGGACAGACTAGATTTTGATTGAATAGTTTGAGGTTGTTAAAATCGGGATCGAAAGTTGATTCTATACCATTCCATTTGAGAACAGGGCGTTTGCCCAGTCCCTTAAAATCTTGTATACCAAATACTAATCGACTTCCTTTCCAATCAATCTTCTCAATTGGAATTTCCAGCTTTGTTAGATCGATTTTATTAAAGCTACCTTCGATAGAGATATGACTATTATATACCACAGTATTATAGATCCCCCTGGAAAGATGCTGTGGGCTGATGTCTGTGTTGATGTTCGAGCTTTGAGGCAGAATAAAAATCCACTTTGTTTGTTTGTATTCTAATGTTGCTGAGTTTTTACTTTTTTCAGCGGACTTCTGAATAATTTCGCTGTATGGGATTGCTACGACTGGACCGGAAATAACCTGCTCCTGGCCCCAATTAAGCGCAATACCTTCGGATACGCTTTGCTCGCGAGTTTTACGTTCTTCAATTAGATCACTGATTAATGTCAGTGGTATGAGCAATAGTAGTGAAAGAAATAAGATGACAAATAATTTTAGGACTGTTGAGTTGCTAATTTTGTCAAAGAGCGAATACTGTTCCGCTGCAAATGAGCTTTTGGGTGTATTTTGGTTTTCCATGATTTCATTTGTTTAAATCAACCTGAATATTTTTACTGTATAATGCAATTTGGAGTTCGGTAAGCTGGTAATGAAGTATCTCTTTGAATTCTATATGATGGAACTTCTGCAGGGATCGACCTTTCTGAAAGGTTTTCTTGTAATATTTAAAATGTTCTGGAAAAAGGATGCCACCAATCGCGATCATTCCCATTAAATACAGACTGACTTTTCCGTTGCCCAACAAAAGGTATTGCATGGCAATTTCATCTTGGATTTCGGTTCCTGTTCCTGTTATAATATGGAAGACATCATGATTTTCCAATTTTGGCATAACATCAAATCCCTTACTTGCGTAAAAGAGACCCAAACTATGGCCAATGCTCCCAACTGGGTAGGTTAAAAATTCCTCTTTGCTAATTCCCCATGCTTTTTTGTTCCATTTGAAAATATCCGCATATACTTTGGAAGACCAATTGTAGAGATGGAGCATGAGTTTTAATCGAATTCCTTTCATATTTTTATGATTTTAAAAGTACTTTGAATTTCAAAGTATATAGATAAAAAAATTATTTATATTGTTGTTTTATTAAATTTTCTAATGCAATAAGGTGATTTTCAAATGCTTTTAATCCTTTTGTCGTCCTTTTATATTTGGTGTTGGGTTTGCGGTCGACAAAACTTTTTTCCACGACAATATATTCTTCTTTCTCCAATGTTTTGAGGTTGGACGCTAGATTTCCATCGGTTACTTCCAATACTTCTTTGAACGAATTGAAATCATATTCTTCATTCACTGCAAGTACGCTCATAATTTGTAAGCGGACTCTATTTTCGAATATTTTGTCATATAAAGAAAGATCTAATTTCACGATTCGTACTTTTTGTAAACGATAAAACCATAGATGATATGTAACACACCAAATCCTAATCCCCATAACATCAGTCCGTGGTCTGGAAGACATACTGCCATTAAACCTAAGCATATTTCTAGTATGCCTAACCATTTCACCTCTGTGAAGGTATAAATGCTACCAGCAGCTAAAGCCAAACCATAGAAAATTAGCAGTATCCCAGCAATCAAATGATAATAACCTTGAGAAAGTAGGACTAATGCTAAAACTCCTCCAGTTATCAAAGGAATTGAAACTGCAAATAAAAGAGATTTGCTGGTAATGTTCCAAATCGACTGCTTATTTTTCTTTGCTTTCTTGCGAGCCATTAACCATCCGGTCAATAATGAGAGCGTTAGAATCAATATAGCAACTATTAAAAAGAGTGTAGGAATAGCCAGACCAGACGCGAACCGATTGATCGCAGTGTCGGGAATTGCTATCGTATAGTAGCCAAATAAAGTTCCTAATAACGCATAGCAGCCAATAAGAACACCTGACAAACCGCTTATCGAAACAAATTTGGAGGATTTCTCCATCAATAATCTGATCTCTCCAAGCTCTTTAAATAAATCTTTTTGTTCCATAAAAGTACTTTGATATTCAAAGTAAATGAATAATAATGAATTATGCAAGAGGTAGAAAGAATATTGAAAAAAAATAAAAAAAAGAGTGAAAAATACTTGCAAGATATAGGTTTGGTTTCTATCTTTGTGGCATCAAAAGAAATCCTAATGCGGAAGTGGCGTAATTGGTAGCCGCACCAGACTTAGGATCTGGCGCCGCAAGGCGTGGGGGTTCGAGTCCCTTCTTCCGCACTTGATGTCCTCCCGAACTTAAAACCTCGGGAGGATTTTTTTATGAATGCGATATAGCTAAAAAGAGTATGAATATTTCACACGAGAATGTAGATGCAATCAATGCGGTCGTCAACGTCGCATTAGCACCTGAAGATTATAATCCTCAAGTCGACAAAGAGATTAAAGCGCAAGCTAAAAAGGCAAAATTACCAGGTTTCCGTCCGGGTCAGGTTCCAGTGGGACATATCAGACGTACTTATGGTAAATCTATCTTATTTGATGAGATCAATAAATTGGTGAACGATAAAATCACGAATTATATTTCAGAAAATAAATTAGAAGTTTTAGGTCAGCCACTTCCTTTGGAAGATGACGCACAATATAGCTGGGATTATAAAGACAATTTCAATTTTAAATATGAGATTGGTTTAGCTCCTGCTTTTGAATTGCCTTTTACTGCTGAGACTGAGTTTGCTGTTTACGATATCAAAGCTGATCAAGAGACCTTGGCAGATCGTATCAAAAACTTGCGTCGTAGCTATGGAAAGATGACTAATCCAGAAGTATCAGAAGAAGGTGATGTATTGTATGCTACCTTGAAACAAGATAAAGAGGAAGGTCTTGAGAAAACAACTTCGATCCGTACGGATATCGTTGAAGATGCAAAAATCAAGAAATCTTTAGTAGGTCTTAAAAAAGACGATGCTGTTAAAATCGATGTTAAGAAAGCTTTCAAAACAGAAGATTTAGCACGTATCTTAGGTATCACTGAAGAAGAAGCTACAGCTTTGGATGTTACAAAATTCGAATTGACTGTTAAAAACATCAACCGTTTAGAAGAAGCTGATCTTAACCAAGAATTTTTCGATAAATTGTTTGCAGAAGGTGAAGTAACTGAAGAAGCTCAATTTACTGAAAAAGTAAAAGAAGAAGTAGAAAACTTGTTCAAGCAAAACTCAGATCAAAAATTACGTAACGATATGTATACTTTTGGTATGGATAAAGTTGACGTAAAATTCCCTGAAGAGTTTTTGAAAAGATGGTTGAAAGCGACTAACCCTAGTATTTCTGAAGAAGAGCTTAACGAAGGATTTGCTGATTTCTTGAACAACTTGAAATGGACAATCATCGAAAACCGTGTCGTTACTGAAAACGGTCTTGAAGTTAAATATGATGAGGTAATCAATTTAGCGAAAGAACGTATCTACGCACAAATCAAAATGTACAATATCAATGAAGAGCCTTCTGATGAGCAATTGAATCAGTTTGCAATTCAATTGTTACAAGACAGAGAGCAAGGTAACCGTTTGTTCGAAGAAGCTAAAGCTTTGAAAGTATTTGATCACTTAAAAGGTTTGGTTAAATTGAACAGTAGTGATATTGAATTTAAAGAATTCGAAAAATTAGCGTAAGCGGTTTTTAACATTATTATAAGAAGGCCTTCCAAATATCTTGGAAGGCTTTTTTTATGCCTTCAATGAAGTCTCCTTTATACTGTTGATCGTTTTGATTTATAGAAGCGACCTAGATATATCCCTTGCTCTGATCTTACCATTTGGTAGTTATTGATTCATTCAGTTTTTTGATTGTGATGGGATAACTGGACTAGCTTTTACTATTATTTTAGTAGCCTATTGTTAGTTGGGTTGGTTTTTCTTTACATCTGTTTGGGTTGGAATAAAGAAATTATTCTTTTTTCCCAATGGAAATAGCCTTTTCAGAAATTCAGAGAAGGTGTTAAACTCCTGCCGATATAATAATCCAAAGGCGCTGATATATTCCCCATCGTTTGGACTAAGAAGAAAGTTTCTTGTGTTTAGGCGGTTGGAAGCCCTAAGTACAAGGCGACCATCTTTGCGCAAATAAAACATAGCTTCAGCATCCGTTGAAACACGATCTGAGAATACATTCAAATCTGTTAACGCCTGACTCCTGCGATCCGAAATACCGCCTGTGAGAACTAACCTATCATTAAATAAACGAAGGGATGCAGAGGCGTCATTAAGTGATTTGATATTGATATCAAAGAAATTGATATTAAGTGATTGCGCGATTATATTGTTGATCTGATTGAAAGCAATTTCGGTGCCTGCTGATAGCAATGTATTATTAACTTCTTTCCCAAAATCGCTTTGTGTTCCGGGGGTGAAGCTACGTCTGACAATTAAACTGAGCGCTTGTTGGTTAACATTGTTGGCATCAGAGAAATACCCTTGCAGTTCGTCCTTAACACCTGGATTCTGGGGGAAATTGATGTCAAATGTAATATCGGGCTGGCTCAACTGACCTTTTAAAATCATGTCTGCTTGTGCTAATACACGCTCAGGGTTTTCTTCTCTTCCAGCGGCATTGTACAGTGGAGCTAAGCTTGTTCTTTGTTGGTAGATTGCGTTGATATTGATATTGGCTTCAGTCGGATTTCCAGCCCATCGTACAGTTCCACCTTCCTTTAAGTCAAATATTTTGTTGATATAATCCTGTGCAGTGAAATTAAACTTGCCACTGTTAACAATGAAATCACCGAACATTTCAAAATCTCCCAGTGAAGATATTCGCATATTCAGGTTACTATTTCCTTTGCCCGATAGTTCCCCCATACTTGAAAAAAGGTTGATTTCAGCATTTGGTGTGATCAGTAGATCCATATTCATCGTCAAACCATTAAAATCCCGTTTCTTTTGATTTTTCTTGATTTTGGTGGAATCTTTTTCTATAAAGTAGATGAAATCACTATCGGAAATTGTACTTGCGCTATTAAAGGGTATATTGATGACTGTGTTTTCTTCTGATTTAGCGCGTATATTGATATTCATTGCTGATGTCAATCCCTTGAACTGAAAGGTTCCAGAAGCATAAGCGGTACCGTAATAGGTATTATTATCTTTTATTGTTGTATTCAATACCATGAAATTTTTCGCTTCGGCTGTCACATCTATATCGGGGTCACTTAACTTGTTGAGATCGACAATACCATCGATTGTCGCTACATTGTTTTTTTGATCGTATATTTTGAGACCAGTAAGGAAAATTCTATTGTTGGTCACGTTGACTTCTTCGGAAAGACGATAGGGAGTTTTGAGGTAATTGATAACCATGGAAGCGTTGTCAAGCTTTCCTGATCCACTAATTTTGGGGTTTAGGATATCACCTTCAATGTCCAGGTCTGCATTTACCTTACCTTTAATGTTAGAAACTAGACTTCGCAGAAACGGTTGAAAAACAAATACATCTGTATTCACTAAAGTTGCCCTAAGGTTGAGCTTGTTGCTTTCACTTAGGTGGTTGTAAGAACCTCTTAACTGAATTAATTTATCACCTTCTTCTATTTTACTGTCTAATTTTACCAATTGGTTTTCAGGATCATAATTGGCACTAAGCGCTAATGATCCTATAGGAATATTATTATAAAGGATAGGAGATGTCTTGATATTCGCAACGATAAAAGGAGACTTAAAAACAGAATTGACCTCGATCCGTCCATTTAAGTTTCCTAACAAATTGATTCCGTGTGGTTTTGTGATACCATTGAGCGAGCTGAGATTAAAATCCTGGAATCTTAAATTGATTTGATCTGAAAGGTCATTTGATAATATGCCATCAATATGCACTTTCTGCTCTGCATGACTCAATGTGAGTTTCTCAAAATACCATTTGCCCTTTGAAATTTTTAATTGTGCATCATTGTTGACAAGCCACTGTTCTTTGTTGATAAGTATATTGGACGGGTAAAAATTGATGAAAGCTGGCTTTGCGTGGGCAAAACGGATAACCCCATTGAGATCTAAGCTATTGCTGGCTTCCAGTTCTGACATTTTGATGTTGAACTGTAGGCTGTCGTTGACTAAGGTATTTGAAATATTTACATTCTTGATGTAAGTGCTATCCGTAAAATTGATCTGGTCTATGGAAGTCTGTAGTTCCATATTTTTAAGATTGGCATTTTGGTCAATAATCAAATGGGTGAGACGTATGCCATTGTATTTGAATTCAGGCGCATAAAAATTAAAATTTGCTGTCTGCTTTTCGCTGGCAAATTTTGCATTCAATGTTGCTCCACTATCCAGGGCGATGTCTTTTCTAAAGAACGTTGCGATAGGTCTGAATGATTTTATATTGATATTGAGGTCAAAGTCCTGACGGTTAAAGTCATTCTTTTCAAATCCAATTGCAGGGGCGTACCGCATCGCGAGGGCCTTAAAATAGGGGACAATCGTGTTTAGATCAATTCTTCCTTTGAGGTCAATATGGCCAATAGCGGACTGCAGTGTTAACGACCGAGCTTCTTGATCTCCTTCTGCGAGGAAATTGATATTTTTGATCACAAACTTTCCTTTGGAGGAAGTAAAACTTACACTATCAGATTTAAATTCCCCTGTGATATTATTGATGTTATCCCCAATTAAGCTCGTATGTAATTTAGTGTCTATAATATTGATTGAGTCACCTTGAAAGAAATTGAGCTTTTTTAAATTTGCCTGTTGTATGTCAGCATCCAAGTGGTAGTTGGGGCGAGAGGACCAGTCTACATCTGTCGTAAACTGTAATCTAAGATTGGGGTCATGTATTGTTCCCGAACCGAGAAATAATTGTTTGTCTATATCGCCTTTAACCTGAATCTGCTGATAGGTATATTGTTTAAAACTGAAATTAGTTAGATTACCTGCTATATTAAGTTTTAAATACTTGGGATCAGTACCTGTTCCATCGAGCTGTAGATCGAAGCCAGAACTGCCTAAATCTTTTAATTTGGTAGCTTTACCAAGATCAAATTTTTTAGACTGAAATTTGCCGGCATATTTTATCTCTTTTCGCAAGTCTAGTGTTCCAACAGCTTCTACGTTACCAATATCAGTGGCGAAGGCACCAATGGTTTTAAACTTATTGTACTGTCCAAGTAAACTGCCTTTGAATGTGAATTTATTGAAGAGTTTGACAATCTCCGGAAGTTTGAAGTTTTTTAAATTGCCAAGTTCACTAATAATATTTTTGAGATCGCTATGTTCAGAGGAAATAAAAACATGGGGAACAATAAAGTTTGTCTTGTCTATATCAGGTAGACCTATAATTTTTAGATCACCCGCTAATTTGGTGTTTTTTCCGATGGTCAGATCTACTTGTGAAGCATCGATGGCTGCTACTGTACCTCTCAGATTTGATTTTTTGATCTTTACATCAAACTTGACCTGATGCATAGGAGAGGAAAAGAGAGCAATATCCTCGGAGTGTATGCGCGAATCGCGTGCGCGAATCTCGACATTGACTTTATGAATAAAGTCTGAAAAATCTGAGAAATTATTGTAGCTTAATTTTATATAATTTTTGACTGTGGAACGATTGGTTGTAAGCATGAGATCTGTCAGTTCAATGCTTTTGCTACTTACTGAAGCACGTGCGAGGAGTCCCTTAATAACCAATCCTTTTTTCTCATTAAGATCGAAACCTTTGATGTCTGCTGAGATTCGATTGGAGTCAATTTTTATATTACTAAAGTGTGCATTTAATTTTGATATGCCTAAATCGCCAAAATCAACAACTTTGTTATAGTGTTTTTGCCTGTGGTTAACATAGTTGAATGAGTTGTTGTTGATAATAAGTTCTTTAATGTCAAAGATTATTTTTTTTGAACTTTTCTTTTTCTCTTTCTTTGGCGGGTTGAAATATCGGATTAAAAATGAGATGTTGCTGCTATCCTTAAATTGTTCAAAATTACTTTCCGTATTTTCAATCTTCAACTTATTAATGACAACCCTGTTCAATTCTATTAGTTGGGATAGATTTACAATTGCCTCTATTTTTTCGGATTTTATGATTTTTTGACCTTCTGGGGTATAAATTTCGAAGCCCTCTATCACAACAGATTTAAAGGGTTTAAAATAAATACTTTTTAAACTGATTTTAGTGTCCAGCTCATTGGATAAATACTTGATGGCCTTTTGTGCAACAAAATTTTGCACAGGTTTCAGCTGTAGCGATAATGCCAATGCAAGCAGTATAATGAATATACTACCCAGGACTATTGACATTATTTTTATTATTTTTTTGATACTTTTGTATTCTAATTTATAACTCCAGCTATGGCTATTATTTTAGGGATTGAATCCTCTTGTGATGAAACCTCCGCTTCTATTTGTATTAACGGTGAAATTCATTCAAATGTTATTGCTACTCAGGCAATCCACGCAAAATATGGTGGAGTTGTTCCCGAGTTAGCCTCACGTGCTCATCAACAAAATATTATTCCTACGGTGGACGAAGCCATTCGTCAAGCAAAAATAAGCAAAAATCAAATAGATGCAGTGAGTTTTACGCGCGGACCTGGATTATTAGGTGCTCTTTTGGTCGGAACTTCTTTTGCAAAATCATTTGCACTTGCTCAGAATATTCCGTTAATCGATATAAATCATATGCAGGCGCATATTTTGGCCCATTTTATTGAAGAACCGAAACCGAGTTTTCCTTTTTTATGTCTAACTGTTTCAGGTGGGCATACACAAATTGTCCTGGTAAAAGATTACTTCGAAATGGAATTATTGGGTGAAACTCTGGACGATGCTGCAGGGGAAGCCTTTGATAAGACGGCTAAGATCCTCAATCTGCCTTACCCCGGTGGACCGCTTATTGATAAATATGCAAGTCAGGGTAATTCCAATACGTACAAATTACCAGAACCTCAAATTCCGGGACTTAATTTTAGCTTTTCAGGGTTAAAGACAGCAATACTCTACCTTGTTCAAGATCAGTTAAAGCAGAATCCTGATTTCTTGACAGAAAATATCGCAGATCTCTGTGCTAGTGTGCAATCCCGTATTGTCTCTATCTTATTAAATAAATTGAAGAAAGCCGCAAAGCAAACGGGTGTGAAAGATATCGCGATTGCGGGCGGTGTTTCTGCGAATTCTGGACTAAGAAAGGGATTGATTGAAATGGGGGAGCAATACCATTGGAATGTCTTTATTCCTAAATTAGAATATTGTACAGATAATGCAGCGATGATCGCCATTGCTGGATATCATAAATATTTAAAAGGGGACTTTGTTGGTCAGGATGTAGCTCCGATGGCGAGAATGCATTTATAAAATATTATTAAAGAACGTTTCCCTAATAATCTAACTAGGGAAACGATAATTTCCTTATAAAGGAGAACTGTAACCGTAGGCCTGTGCTGCTGAAGTAAACTTATCTTTTTTAGGCTGATAGAAGTTCAATTCATAACCTTCTGCTCCCCAAAAAATGCTAATAAAACTAATTCCTGCTTCCGAACGCAGTACAGTGAGAACCTGGAATGCCTCATTGTCAAATTGACCACCATCATCGACTCGCCAAGTACTAATATCATCATAGGTGGCCGGAAAATCCAAATTAATTAATTGGTCTTCTTTGATATACGAAAAAACCGCCAGTGCCGAATCTTGTTGGTTTTCAAAAACCGTGAGATTGAATTCAGCTTGATCTTTTAGGACAGCGACTGTAGTGCTTTTATTTATTTTCCTTTTATATTTTTTTTCCAGTTTTTCCTTTACCTCCTGAGTTGTCTCGCGCTGAACTTTTGTAAAAGATTCTATTTTATATTGATTTAAGAATGCCTGATTGACTAACATTCCAAAATCTCCGGATTTAATTTCATTCTTTATTGTAAACAATGAGCCTTCGCTATTGGCAAAGTTTTGTGCTGTCTGCCTTCCGTTGCTTTCCTTATTGTCTGTTTTATTCTGTATAAATCCCAATGGGCTAACTTGATTTTCTATAATGACATAGTTGTATTTTTCGGGACTCTCCATGGCCTGATCCATTGGAAGGGCAATTAATGAATCTTTTTGCTGATTCAAAAAGCCAAAATAAGGTGAAATTAATTGCTCTTTATTTTCACTCTTAACCGGAGGTTTGGATTGATTTTGACTGTTGTCACAACCGTATAATGTAAGTAGAAGAATAGCTAAAAAAAGTGATTTCATAAGAGTGCGTAAAATTTTTATGAAATATAAGGCTTTCGCGCATCATAATGAAAAGATTTAAACTTTAATGTTATGATGAACTCAAAATTGAATATCTATCGCAAGGAATGGCTGGATGTTATCTTTGCAGGTCGCAACAAGATGTATGGTGCATATGAGTTGCGGAATTTGTCAAATAAAGCAACAAATGTGGGGCTAGCTATTGTTGTTTCCCTTGCTTTCCTTTTGATCGTGGGTTCTTATGGGTATAATAGATATTTTAAGAAAGCTGTACCTGTAGTGACCACTACGATTGCGGATATGATGCCTGAGGATCTAGACGCGATTCAGAAAGAAGCTGAGAAAAAAGATGAGGTGAAAGAAGAGCCTATTTTAATGCATGAGAAAGCGCCACAGCAGATCGCACAGGATGTGTCGAAGTTTGATTTGGTGCGTATGCCAGAACCTAAGATTACCAAGGCAAATGAAGTAACTGAGGATGTTGCTACACAGGATGAACTGAATAAACCCAATACAATGACTGCACGTATCACGTTGAAAGCGAATGCCGCGGGAACGCATATCGCACGAGGTGAATTTGGCCCCTCTAAGAAGGATGGTAGTATTACAGGCAGTAAAGTAGGAGTAGTGTCAGGGGGAGGTACTGATAACAATGCAAGTACAGTGTTTGAGGCTGTTGAAGTAATGCCACGTCCAGAAGGTGGTATGCCGGCTTTCATGAAATGGGTGTCGGAAAATTATAATTTTCCACAATCAGCTTTGGATCAGGGTGTATCGGGGGTTATCGAAGTATCTTTTGTGGTGGAGCGAGATGGATCTTTGACAGATATTGCGGTAAAACGGGATATGAATTTTGGAACTGGAGAAGCCGCAATTAATTTATTAAAAAAGGCAAAAAAATGGAAAGCTGGTGTTCAGAATGGACGAACTGTGCGGGTGGCTTATACTTTACCTATCCGTTTAAGTGCGGTATCTCAATAAAGCCAATCTTAACTTTATTTAACAGATGCGAATTTAAACTTTTGATGGTCAATAATACTCTTATAGATAAGTAGGTTGGAAAGTCAATCTATAAAAATTGAAAGATTGTTGATTTAAAAATAGAGAGATGAAAAAATTGATGTTAAGTTTGGCGTTATCCGGATTAATGTTGACAGGTTTCGCACAGGAGAAAAAGGATCTTAAATCAGATACCAAAGAAATGAACGCTCCATTGCACAAGCATTCAAAGGATAGAAAGCACGATGGCTTAAAAAATAAAAATCCTGAAGAATTAGCTAAGATCAAAACAGATCGTATGGACCAAAAGTTGAAGTTTACAGATCAACAACGTAAAGAGGTGTATGCATTTCATTTGAAGCAAGCACAGGATCATAAAAAAATCGCGGCAGAGCGCAAATTATATCGCGAAAAAATGAGAAAACAACGGGCTGCTGATCAAGAAAAAATGATGGGTTTATTGACTCCGGAGCAACAAAAGACATTGAAAGATTCTTACGCTGAGAACCATAAAATGCACAAAGAAAATTGGAGAAAACATCGACAAATGCGAAAAGGAGATTTTAAGAAAAATGAGAGTGAAAAAGCCGTTGATGCTGAAGCAAAAACAACATAAGGTTAATAAAAAGAGTAGTTTTCATATTAATAATTGGTGAGTGTTAGTTGAAAAGGGGATCATTGATCCCCTTTTTATTTTTTATTGTGTGCACATACCCGCTGTTCTGTTTCTGAGCAGTTGTTTTAGCGAATAAATCTTCGTGTAATTGAGTTTGTATCAAAAATCTTCGTAACCAAATAGCTTATACCGAAACTTAGAAGGGCAATCGACAGAATTTTTAGGGAAGCGGGCAGGTAATCAATATTCAGAAATGTATCTGTCATCGCCTGTACAATAACAAAATGGCATAAATAGATGCCAAATGTGGCGCCTGCTATATTTTTTATCCACTTTGATTCGCGGATATTTAATTTTTGTACGATAAGAAATATAGCGACTGTCATCATTGCGACATTGATATTACAGAAATACCAGACGATCTCTAAATTAGCGTAATTTCCTGGATAATGTTTTTGGGTTAGTAGAAAGCCTGAAAAGGTGATGATAAATCCTACTGCAAAAAGTGGAACGGCAATTGAAATAGTTTTAGTTAGTGACCATTGAAAAGGGTATTTTACTAAATAGTATGCTAATATGATATAACCCAGGAAACCTGAGAAATAATAGAATGTGCCAAATTCATTCCAATTACAGACACCCCATAACCCCATCTGTCCGTAATTGCCCGTATAACCTAAAGTTGGAGCGGCCATTTTGATGTAAGGTGCTAGAAGTGTAATTCCCCAAAAGCCGAGAAAATATTGAATATCTTTTTTACTGGCTTGACTCAACCAGCTTCCGATAATTGGAATGATGAGATATAAACCGACCAGCATATACATGTACCATAGAGGCGTTGTATCATAATTGAAGTTGAAGGCTGCCGTGTAGATTTTTGTTAAGGTTGCTTGCACCGTAAAATTATTCATATCTATCAAAGCACTCGAACTACTCTTAATAAAGTTCAGATAGATAAAAAAAGTGAGCGGTAGGACGATTGACCAAAATAATAAAGGAACAAGTATTCGACCTATTCTCTTTTTGTAGAAAGTTGCCACATCGGTTTGTACAGGAAATAGTAATATACCTGACATCATTGCAAATAATGGTACACAGGCACGAACAATGCTGCCCCAAAATACGCCTTGATGAAATGTGCTGCTATTGTCAAATGTTCCAACAAAGGCATCGCAGCTGTGCGATATTAAGACCATAAAGCAAGCCAAAATGCGGAGAAAGTCTATCCAAGGAAGATACGTTTTTATATTTTTAGAGGTCATTTGCAGCAGGTTTGGAGTGAAGCTAATAAAAAAAGTGGCATTAGTTTGATAAGCTAATGCCACTTTTTTGTTATTCTTTGTTTTTTTGCTGTTCCTTCCATTGTCTGGAAAAGGATTTTTCTGCTAGCTTGGGCAATTCCCTTTGATCTCCCCAAGTTTTCTTAAAAAACTTTCGGAGGAAGAAGTTCTTGAATTTTCCGCCAAAGAAATCAATTAATTTTCGACGTTGGATACCATATGTAAACCAGCTCCAGACTTTTTGTTCTGTTTTGGTTGATAGACCCTGCTCTACGGAGTCTTTTCTGTTGACAAGAAGCATACGTTGAATATCGATGCCTACGGGACAAACTTCGGTACATTTGCCACAAAGGGTAGATGCATAACTCAGATGTTTAAATTCTTTCATCCCATTTAAATGTGGAGAGATTAAAGATCCGATTGGTCCTTGATAGGTTGTTTCATATGTGTGTCCGCCTATATTTTGATAAATAGGACATACATTTAAGCAGGCACCACAGCGGATACAATATAGTCCCTGACGTTGTTCTTTCTGTGCAAGGAGATTACTACGTCCATTGTCAAGTAGGATAACATACATTTCTTCGGGTCCATCAGACTCGTAAGACTGTTTTGGTCCTGTGAGTAAGGTGTTGTAAACTGTTAAGTTTTGACCTGTACCATGTGTGGATAAAAGTGGCCAAAATACTTCCAGATCTTGTAGTGTGGGAATAATCTTCTCAATGCCCACCACAGCAATATGTGTTTTTGGAAATGTGGAGGTCAGACGTGCATTTCCTTCATTTTCGGTAATCGCTATACTTCCTGTTTCAGCGACTAAGAAATTAGCCCCTGTAATACCGACTTCTGCTGCTAAGTATTTGTCTCTTAATAATTCGCGGGCTTTTAGTGTTAACTGTTCTGCAGATGCATCCAAGGGAGTGTCAAATTTTTCATGAAAAAGCTTAGCGATATCTTCCAAGCTTAAATGCATAGCAGGAGTGACAAAGTGGTAGGGTTTCTGGTCTAGCAGCTGAATAATATATTCTCCAAGATCAGTCTCGATGGCTTCTATGTTTTTGGACTCCAGAAAATGATTTAACTCAATTTCTTCTGTAGCCATAGATTTAGATTTTACAATCGACCGTGTTCTTTTTCGTTCGATGATCTTATAAATCTCCTCCCGCGCTTCATCGGCATCATTAGCCCAAATTACTTTCCCACCACGTGCGGTAAAATTTGCTTCAAATTGTAATAGATATCGATCGAGATTTTCCATTACTTTCCATTTGATCAAATTTGCTTTTATTTTGGAGTTTTCGAGATTTGCAAATTTGCTTTTCCCCTTTTCGAAAGCAATACTGTATTTGTCGATATTGTAATTTATAATATCGCGATGTTTGGTGTCAAATGCTTTCTGTGCACTTTCCTTTAAAAACGTATTTGCCGTACTCTCTGACATCTAATCTGCTGATTTTTCACAAAAAAAGTTGGTCGTTTCCTACCAACTTTTAAATATAGTGTTAATAAATTGTTTCTCGAAAATCGAGCTTCAAATTTATTCTTTTATATTAATATTTAAGCTTAATTCATCCAATTGTTCCTGGTGAATAGTTGATGGAGCATCAATCATGATATCTCTTCCCGAATTGTTTTTTGGAAAGGCAATCACATCACGGATGGAATCTAGACCAGCTAATAGCGATACGAGTCTGTCAAAACCAAACGCTAAACCACCATGTGGAGGAGCTCCATAGGTGAACGCTTCCATCAAGAAACCAAATTGTTTCTGTGCTTCTTCGGGACTAAATCCGAGGTGTTTAAACATGAGTGACTGGAGGTCTCTGTCATGAATACGGATAGATCCACCGCCCACTTCGACACCGTTTAATACAAAGTCATAAGCATTTGCTCTTACTTCACCAGGCTTTGTGTCCAGTAACGGAATATCTTCCGGTTTTGGAGAGGTGAAAGGATGGTGCATTGCATGGTAGCGAGCGTTGTCCTCATCCCATTCCAATAAAGGGAAATCAATAACCCATAACGGAGCAAAGGTGTTTTTGTCGCGAAGACCGAGCTGTGAGGCAACTTCTAGACGCAATTCGTTTAATTGTTTACGAACTTTATCCTTGCCACCCGCCATAATTAATAAGAGGTCCCCGGGTTTCGCGTGGAACTTAGCAGCAATGGCCGTTAGTTGTTCCGGAGTAAAAAATTTATCAACAGAAGATTTTACTGAGCCATCTTCATTCACACGGGCATAAACTAAACCTGTCGCGCCGATTTGAGGACGTTTAATAAAATCTGTTAAGGCATCCAGTTGTTTTCTGGTATAATCCGCGCAATTCTCGGCATTGATACCGACAACCAGCTCCGCAGCATCAAATACAGGGAATCCCTTTTCTTTGGCTACATCATTTAATTCAACAAACTGCATTCCGAAACGGATATCAGGTTTGTCGGATCCATAGAGACGCATGGCATCAGCATAAGTCATACGTGGCACCGCTCCAAGGTCTATGCCTTTGATCGTTTTGAAGATGTGTTTTGCCAATCCTTCAAAAATATTCAGCACATCTTCCTGTTCTACAAAGGACATTTCACAATCGATTTGTGTGAACTCTGGCTGACGGTCAGCACGCAGGTCCTCATCGCGGAAACATTTGACAATTTGAAAATAGCGATCAAATCCTGATACCATCAATAGTTGTTTGAATGTCTGTGGTGACTGAGGCAATGCATAAAATTCACCTGGATTCATGCGAGAAGGAACCACAAAATCTCGTGCTCCCTCCGGAGTAGATTTGATAAGATAAGGTGTCTCTACTTCTAAGAAATTCTGAGAGTCAAGATAACGACGTACTTCCTGCGAAGTTTTATGTCGTAAAATAAGATTCTCACGTACCGGATTACGACGTAAATCCAAATATCTGAATTTCATTCTGATATCATCGCCACCATCCGTTTCATCTTCTATTGTAAAAGGAGGTAATTTCGCTGCATTTAATATTTCAAGATTTGAAACCTTGATTTCGATATCTCCAGTAGAGATTTTAGCATTCTTATTGGAACGTTCAATAACCTCTCCGGTTACCTTTATGACATATTCTCTTCCCAGTTCACGGGCACTAGCACGTAAAGACGCGTCATCATCTGCATTGAACGTTAATTGTGTGATACCATATCGGTCTCTAACATCGATGAAAGTCATACCGCCCAAATCGCGGGATTTTTGAACCCATCCACTTAGGGTAACCGTTTTCCCTAAGTCAGCTAATGTTAATTCTCCACAAGTGTGTGTTCTGTGCATATCTTAATAAAAATAAAATTTATGCAAAATTATTGGTTTTACTCGACAATAACGAATTCTACTGTTCTTATTTGAATGCTGTTCTCCCACTTTCAACCACACTAGAGATTATCTGTTTTTCAGTTCTCCACTTTCTCCCATTTTTCCAGAAAAAGGGAGCAAAATTAAATTTCTAAAGAGGAAATTTTTACAATTCATTTCTGTTTTATTGAAAAAAAACCGAAAAATATCTGACCGTGTTTTGAAGGTATATTTGATTGAAATGCGTCTTTAACTGTTTGTAAATAAGGTTTTATGCTTTATGGTGAAAATGGATGTTATTTTTTCTTGTAGCTATTTTTCGATGTGGAAAACTTTTTTATGTTGTAAAGTGGGGGAAAGTGGGAGAAAGTGTATACTTTTACATTTAAATTAGAATAGGATAATTGACGATATGACTCAGTTGATCGGAGAATTCGAATGCAAGCTAGACGCCAAAGGAAGAATGGTGTTGCCAGCGGCGCTCAAGAGGCAGATGCCTCATGTTGAGCGCGATGGGCTTGTTGTGAATCGCGGTTTTGAGAAGCATTTGGTTTTTTATCCACGTGAGGAGTGGGATTTGATGACAGCTAAACTGGCTAAGTTAAATCAATTTGATCCGAAAGTGCGGGCTTTTGTGCGTGCTTTTACTCGTGGGGCTACAGAGCTGACTTTGGACGCGGCTGGTCGTGTTTTGTTGCCAAAAAGCTTGCTTGAATTTGCAGGAATAACAACAGAGTTGGTTTTGGCTTGTCAGTTTAACAAGATAGAAGTTTGGTCTAAAGAGGGGTATGATGATTTGATGGGTGACGGAGGTGTGGAAGATATATCGTCTTTAGCGGCAGAGGTAATGGGGGATATTAATTTTGGAATATAGTAATATGGAGAATGTGTATCATGTTCCGGTAATGTTGCAAGAATGCATGGATGCTTTGGCGATCAAGCCGAATGGTGTGTATGTGGATGTAACTTTTGGTGGAGGTGGTCACTCTCGTGAAATACTGAAGAGGCTGGGGCCAGAGGGAAAGCTATTTGCTTTTGATCAGGATCCGGATGCTTTGGGAAATGTGATTGATGATCCTCGTTTTACATTGATTCATCAAAATTTCAGGTTTTTAAAGAATAGTCTTCGTCTGCATGGTGTACGTACAGTGGATGGCATTTTAGCTGATTTGGGCGTTTCATCGCATCAGTTTGATGCAGCAGATCGTGGCTTTTCAATCCGATTTGATGCTGATTTGGATATGCGTATGGATCAAGTGGGAGATTTGGATGCAAAAGCCGTGTTGGCAACTTATGCGGAAGAAGATCTTCATCGGATTTTTGGTATGTATGGCGAGATTATGAATGCAAAGTCCTTGGCGAAAACAATTGTAACAGCTCGTTTGGCACAGCCGATACATACGGTTGCTGAATTGAAAGAAGTTATTCAGCGAATGGTTCCAAAGGGAAAAGAACATAAATATCATGCGCAAGTTTTTCAGGCTTTGCGTATTGAGGTTAACCGTGAATTGGAGGCTTTGCAAGAGTTTTTGTTGCAAACTGTTGATGTATTGAAAAGTGAGGGGAGATTGGTGGTGATGTCTTATCATTCCTTAGAAGATCGTTTGGTGAAAAATTTTATGGCCAAAGGGAAATTTAAAGGGGATGTTGAGAAAGATTTTTTTGGAAATGAAATCAAGCCGTTCCATGTGTTGAGCCGTAAAGCGATTACCGCATCGCCGCAGGAATTGGCTGTAAATAATAGATCGCGCAGTGCGAAACTGCGTATTGCTGAAAGGTTGGATTTGTCTTAAAAATGGAGCGAAAAGATGAGCAGGAATACAATAAGACAGAAAGAATTGAGTGAAGAAGTTCAGGAAGAACTACAAGAAACTGTCGAGGAAAAGGCGGAAGAAACAGAAGCGTTTATTAAAACGCTTTTTACCGTTGGAGACCTTTCCTTAAACAAAATATTGGAGTATCTCCCTTTTGGGGCTTTCATCGCCTTTTTGATGCTGTTGTATATCTCTAACCGTCACTTCGCTGAGCGAACTATTCGAGGTATCGATAAAGTAAGCAAAGAAGTAAAAGAATTGGGCTGGGATCATAAGTCGCTATCTGCTGAACTTATGAAAATGTCCACGCAAACGGAGATCGCAAAGCGCGTGGACTCATTGGGTTTGAAAGAACGGGTGGAGCCGCCGATCAAGATTGAAGTTGTAGAGAAAAAAGAAGATAAATAGAGAGAGTTATGAGTATCAGAAACACGATTCTTGTTCGCGTCTATTTTGCCTTTGGACTTATTGTGCTTCTTGCATTTATGGTATTTGGGAAAATGCTGAAGTTGCAATATGTGGATGGGCAACATTGGAAGGCTTTGGCGGATAGTCTTTCTATTCAAGAGCGTGAGGTTGAAGCTGCACGGGGGAATATCTATTCCAACGACGGGAGCTTATTGGCGACTTCTGTTCCTGAGTATGAACTTCGTTTTGATGCTATGGCCATTCCCGAAGAAGAAAATGAATATTTCAATCTCAAAGTTGATTCTCTCGCGATTAAATTGGCTGATTTTTTTAAGGATAAATCATCCCGGCAATATTTGACATTACTAAAACAGGCGCGGAATAAAAAGCAGCGCTATCTACTGATCAAACGAAATGTGTCGCATCAGGATTTAAAGAAAGTGAAGCAATTTCCTTTATTTAAATCTGCTCGTGTTGAAAAGGAACGTTTTCCTAGTGGTTTGATTACCGATAGACAGAATAAGCGGATTTTGCCATTCGTTAATCTGGCGGCAAGAACTATTGGCTATAAAAACGTAAAAGAAAATATCCATGTCGGATTAGAGGGCGCATACGGTGAGTATATCGATGGGAAAAGTGGTAAGAGATTGATGCAACGTATTGCAGGAGGGGTTTGGATCCCTGTCAATAGAGATATTGAGGTTGCACCAGTTGATGGTTCGGACATCATATCTACAATTGATGTGAATATGCAGGATATGGCTCAAAGAGCGCTGGAGAAACAAATGATTGTGAGTAATGCTGATGAAGGATGTGTTGTGATGATGGAAGTGAAAACAGGTGAAGTGCGGGCTGTTGCAAACTTCATGCGGGATAAAGATGGTGTTTATCGTGAGAAGTTCAATCTTGCAATTGCGCAAAGTGCCGATCCGGGTTCAACTTTTAAACTTGCCTCTTATCTAGCATTGATCGATGATAAGAAAATCGATTCAAGTACGACCATTAATATCGGAAATGGTAACTGGCCGATTTACAAGCATACAATCCGCGATTCGCATGCGCCAAAAAAATCTATAGTCTCGGCTAAAAGAGCTTTTGAAGAGTCGTCGAATGTTGGGGTTACAAAATTTGTCTATCAAGCTTATAAAGATAACCCAGATCAGTTTACGTCGAAACTGCATTCTTTTGGATTCGGTAAGACGTTAGATCTACAGATTCCAGGAGAGGGAGTTCCATTGGTGAAAACATCGAAAAGTAAATCTTGGAGTGGATTGTCTCTGGTTCAGATGGCTTATGGTTATGAGATGAAGATTACACCATTACAGACCTTGACATTTTATAACGCTGTTGCAAATAACGGTAAATTGATTGCCCCATTATTTGTCAAAGAGATTAGGCATCTGGGTAATACGATTCAAACCTTTCAGGCAAAGGTAATCAATGAAAAGATCGCTTCGGATCATGCATTGGCAGAGGTAAGGGGAATGATGGAGGGTGTCATGACAGAGGGTACAGGAAGAAGTGTTGCTAGCCCATTGTATACATCGGGAGGTAAGACGGGAACAGCGCAGATGGCTGATGGCTCGAGAGGTTATGGAGCTAGGAGATACCAGTCATCTTTTGCAGGCTATTTCCCAGCTGAAGATCCGAAATATTCGATTATTGTGGTGATCCGAAATCCGAGAAATGGTTATTATGGTGGATCGGTGGCCGGACCTGTTTTTAAAGAGCTTGCGGATATGGTTTATGCTAATGATATGGAGATGCAGGGAAAAAAATCATTTAAGGCAGTTAACGTTGGCGGAAGAATGCCATTGACCTTGCAAGGGTCAAGAGAAGCGAGTAAGAAAGTATATGATAAGTTGGGAATTAATACAGTGAATTGGGATATGGTGGCGAGAGGTGAAGTAGATACATCGAATAGAGGTGTGCCATTTGTGGATTTGAAATATAAAGAAGGAATTGTTCCAAATGTAGTGGGAATGGGATTGATGGATGCTTTGTATGTGATGGAGAATGCGGGATTTAAAACGCATGTATTTGGAAAGGGAAGAGTGGGAGCACAATCTCTGACTGCAGGTCAAAAACTCCCATTTGGAACAGCGATAAATTTAGAACTTAAGTAATGATGGATTTAAAAAAAGTATTGCATGCTATCCCTGTTCAACAGGTGGTGGGAAACCTCGAAGAGGTCGATGTGCACTCTTTGTGCTTTGATTCCAGAAAGGTGGAGCTGGGAAGTTTGTTTATCGCTGTGCGTGGTGTTCAGACAGACGGACATTTATTTATCGATAAAGCAATCACTTCTGGAGCAAGAGCAGTTATTGTTGAAGAACTTCCTGTGGAAACATTAGACTCTGTGGCTTACATTTTAGTGGCAGACTCGGCATATGCCTTAGGAGTCGCTTCTGCCAATTTCTATGGTAATCCATCCGAGCAACTCAAGTTGGTTGGAGTGACGGGAACCAATGGAAAAACAACTGTAGCGACGTTGTTATTCCAGTTGTTTACAGAGCTGGGATATCATGTTGGTTTGCTGTCAACAGTACAGAATCAAATTGGTCCAAAGATAATTCCTGCAACGCACACTACACCAGATCCAATCCAGTTGAACCAGCTGTTGAGGGATATGGTAGACGATGGCTGTGATTATGCTTTTATGGAAGTCAGTTCACATGCGGTGGTACAAGAGCGTATAGCAGGGCTGGTTTTTGCTGGTGCTATATTTACGAATATTACACACGACCATCTGGATTTTCATAAAACTTTTGATAACTATATTAAAGCAAAGAAGAAGTTCTTTGATGATCTAGATGTACATGCGTTTGCTTTAACAAATGCGGATGATCGAAATGGTCAGATCATGTTGCAAAATACAGTTGCCCATAAAAAAAGCTATGGCTTGTGTTCGGGCGCTGATTTTAAAGCTAAAGTTATCGAAAGCCATTTTGATGGGATGTTGATGAGTATTGATGGGCAGGAAGTATGGGTCAAATTGATCGGTGATTTTAATGCTTATAATCTTTTAGCGGTGTATACGGCAGCAATCCTATTGGAGCAAGAAACAGTAAAGGTATTGACGGCCTTAAGTACATTGAAAGGGGCAGAAGGGCGCTTTGAAACGATGAAATCCACTTCAGGTGTCTTTGGTATTGTGGATTATGCACATACACCTGATGCTGTTGAAAATGTCTTAAAAACCATTAGTTCTTTGAGACGTCCAGAGCAAAAGATCATTACTGTTTTAGGTTGTGGTGGTGACCGTGACAAAACCAAAAGACCTGAGATGGCAGAAGCCGCATTACGCTATAGCGATCGTTTCTTGATTACATCTGATAATCCACGCACAGAGGATCCATATCAGATTATTAAAGATATTGAAGCTGGTGTAGGAGCTGAACAAAAGGCGAAAACACTTTCTATTGCAGATCGTAAAGAAGCGATACGTACAGCGTATCAATTGGCAAACCCTGGGGATATTATCCTGGTCGCCGGAAAAGGACATGAAAAATATCAAGATGTGAATGGTGTAAAGCATCATTTTGATGATAAAGAAATTTTAGAGAATACATTTAACGAAAAATAGAATATGTTGTACCATCTATTTACGTGGCTTAGCGAATATATCCATATACCAGGAGGAGGTTTGTTTCAATACATCTCCTTTAGAACATCTATGGCTGTTATAGCTTCATTAATTATTACCACGGTTTTTGGGGGGAAATTGATCCAGTTCTTGCATAATAAACAAGTTGGGGAGACAATTCGTGATTTAGGGCTAGAAGGTGAAAAAAAGAAAGCTGGTACGCCGACAATGGGGGGGATAATTATCATCGCCGGGATTTTGATTCCTACGTTATTATTTGCCAAGTTGACAAATATCTATGTGATCATTATGATTGTAACGACGCTTTGGATGGGGGCAATAGGTTTTCTGGATGATTATATTAAAGTTTTTAGACATAATAAAGAAGGGTTAGCTGGGAAATTTAAGGTGGTTGGCCAAGTCGGATTGGGGGCTATTATTGCCTGCACGATGTATTTTCACCCAGATATTGTGGTACGTAAAGGTGTGGATAAGCCGACTTCAACTAAACCGGTGGAAGTGGTTATTAACGAAGGGACAGGAGAAAAAACATATGCTGAAAATGTAAAATCTTCTAAAACAAATATACCGTTTTATAAGAATAATGAATTTGACTACGCCAAGGTGTTCAAGATGTTTGGCTTGCAAAGTGACTATTTGACTTTTGTAGTCTTTTTAATTGTTGTCATTTTTATCGTTACTGCAGTATCCAACGGTGCTAATATTACCGATGGTATCGATGGTCTGGCCACGAGTACGTCCGCAATAATTGGGGTTACCTTGGCAATTTTGGCTTATGTGTCTGGTAACGTGATTTTTTCAGACTATCTCAATATTATGTATATCCCCAACTCTGGTGAGCTTGTGATTTTTGCAGGAGCATTTGTGGGAGCTTGTGTCGGTTTTCTATGGTATAATACCTATCCTGCACAGGTTTTTATGGGTGATACAGGTAGCTTGGCAATTGGTGGTATCATTGCAGCATTTGCCATTTTGATCCGTAAAGAATTGTTGATTCCAATTTTATGTGGTGTGTTTTTGTTGGAAAATCTCTCTGTGATCCTACAGGTTTCCTATTTCAAATACACCAAAAAGAAATACGGTGAAGGAAGAAGGATATTTTTAATGTCCCCTTTGCATCACCACTTCCAAAAGAAGGGGTACCATGAAGCAAAAATTGTAACACGTTTTGTCATTGTGGGAATAATTTTAGCCATTCTGACAATTGTAACATTAAAAATTAGATAACGATGTCAAATATATCAACAGCATATTACCCTCAATCAGGAAGCTTGGTCGTTTTAGGCGCAGGTGAAAGCGGTGTGGGTACAGCAATCCTGGGAAAGGAAAAGGGCTATGATGTTTTTGTATCGGATAAAGGACTGATAGCGGATCATTATAAGGAGCAATTGAAAACGGAAGGCATTGCTTTCGAAGAGGGGAATCATGATGAATCTCGCATATTGAATGCTGCTCTTGTTGTCAAGAGCCCCGGAATTCCGGAGACAGTGCCCTTGGTGGTCGCCTTAAAGGAAAAAAATATTCCGGTAATTGCCGAAATAGAATTTGCAGCCCAATATACTGCTGCTAAATTAATTTGTATCACAGGATCAAATGGGAAGTCTACGACAACCATGTTGACATACGAAATGCTAAAGCATGGTGGTCTTAATGTTGGTTTGGCTGGTAATATTGGAAAAAGTTTTGCACTTCAGGTCGCGCGTGAAAATTTTGATTGTTACGTATTGGAAATTTCAAGCTTTATGTTGGATGATATGTACCATTTTAGAGCAGATATTGCTGTAATTCTAAATATCACGCCAGATCATTTGGATCGTTACGACCATAAAATGGAGAATTATGTGGATTCCAAATTCAGAATGATTCAAAATCAGACGGAGAAAGATTATTTTATATACTGTTTAGACGATCCTGAGACGATCAAAGGATTGGAGAGACATCATAGTAAGGGGACTTATTTACCTTTTACACAAGAACAGCTTGTTGAATTGGGAGCCTATTTAACTGCCAATAAAACAATGATTATTAATACACCAAATAACGATACATTCACTATGAGAACTGAGGAATTGTCATTGCAGGGGAAGCATAATATTTATAATAGTATGGCTTCTGGATTGATTGCAAAAGTGCAGGAGTTGAGAAATCAAGCGATGAAAGAAAGTATGGGATCGTATGTGAATATTCCACATCGTCTTGAACACGTTGCCTGTATTGGTGGTGTAAACTACATCAATGATTCAAAGGCGACGAATGTTAATTCGGTATGGTACGCTTTGGAGAGCTTTTCCACACCGATCGTGTTGTTATTGGGGGGTGTAGATAAAGGAAATGACTATACGATGCTTGCTGATTTGGTGAAAGACAAAGTGCATGCTATAGTTTGTTTAGGAAAAGATACTGCGGCAATTCATAAGGCCTTTGAGCAGGATGTTGAAATTATTGTTAACAGTACATCCATGCAGGATGCTGTTATATTGTCTTCACATTTAGCAAAAAAGGGTGATACGGTGTTATTGTCGCCAGCCTGTGCGAGCTTTGATTGGTTTAAAAACTACGAAGATCGGGGTGATAAATTTAAAGCAGCTGTAATGGAATTATAAATAAATGGTACAACCATAAAGGGAGAAGGATATGCTACAGAACATAATGTCTAAATTAAAAGGTGATCGATGGATATGGATCATTGTGATGATCTTATCGGGATGGTCACTTTTGGCTGTATACAGTTCGGTCGGAACCCTGGCCTATAAAGAAGGAAGGGGGACAGAAATGTATCTGTTGAAACATTTTTCTATCATCGCAGTGGGATTTATTTTGATGTACCTTTCTCACAAATTGGATTATCGCTATTACGCTGGTATATCCAAGATCATGATGGGAATTACAATTCCTCTATTGTTGTTTACCTTGTTGTTTGGAAGTAAGGTCAATGAAGCTAGTCGTTGGTTGACTATTCCGGGTATAGGCTTGACCTTTCAAACTTCGGATTTAGCCAAGCTTTCATTGATTGTTTTTCTTGCACGGATGTTATCGCGTAAACAGGAAGAAATTAAGGATGTTAAAAAGTCCTTTTTGCCAATAATGGGTTCAGTTTGTGGGGTGTTTATTCTCATCGCCTTGGCGAATTTGTCTACAGCACTCATGTTATTCGGTGTTAGTGTGTTGCTGCTGCTAATTGGTCGGATATCGTTTAAACAGATCGCTATTGTTTGCTGTGGCGGAGGAGTGCTATTGATGTTAGTCATCTTTTTTGGTCCACGTAAAACAACATACATTAGTCGGGTGAAATCGTTCTTTAATACCGAAAAAGTTGATAAAACAGTTTCATTCCAGGATGATAAGAACTATCAGGCAAATAACGCAAAGATCGCAATTGCTACTGGTGGACTTTTTGGTAAAGGTCCGGGAAATAGCGTTCAGCGGAATGTATTGCCGCACCCATATTCCGATTTTATTTATGCAATTATTATTGAGGAGTATGGTACAGTTGGTGGGGTGATCCTGCTATTTCTATACTTGGCTTTTATGTATCGATGTATACGTATTGTCACGATGAGTCCCAAAGCGTTTGGGACGTTCTTGGCTGCTGGTTTAGGTTTCAGTCTTACCATACAGGCGCTAGCAAACATGGCGGTAGCAGTAGGGCTTGGGCCAGTAACTGGGGTGCCATTACCATTAGTGAGTATGGGAGGAACTTCGATTTTGTTTACAAGTGTAGCCTTAGGAATTATCCTGAGCGTGAGTAGAAATATTGAGGAATTAAAAGGAAAAGAACAGTTGGATGAAAAACCGAAACCCAAAAAAGTGGTTATCGGCTCCATTCCAGCTTAAACAATATATTGAGCATGGCAATTCGAATAATAATAAGTGGGGGTGGTACCGGAGGACATATTTTTCCGGCGATTTCAATTGCTAATGCATTGAAGACGATGGATCCTGCAAATGAAATTTTATTTGTAGGTGCTAATGGTCGGATGGAAATGGATAAGGTACCCGCTGCAGGTTACACTATTGTTGGGCTTGATATTCAGGGAATCAATAGAAAACAGCTTTGGAAGAATATCTTATTACCGTTTAAATTAATGAAGAGTCTTCGTAAGGCAAAAAAGATAATCCGGGACTTTAAACCCGATGTTGCAGTAGGTGTTGGTGGTTTTGCTTCGGGCCCTTTATTGATGATGGCGAATAAATTGGGAATTCCTACAGTTGTTCAGGAGCAGAATTCTTACGCTGGCGTAACAAATAAAAAGGTTGGTGCTAAAGCAGCAAAGATTTGTGTAGCCTATGAGGGAATGGAACAATTTTTTCCAGCTGATAAGGTATTGTTGACAGGGAATCCGATACGAAGAGAGTCTGTTGCGATCGAGGGAAAAAAGGCTGAGGCTTTGGAGTTCTTTGGATTGGATCAACATAAGAAGACAATCTTGGTACTAGGAGGAAGTTTGGGTGCTAGAACATTGAATGAAAGCGTCGTTGCCTATTTGGATGCTCTGCGTAATGAAGAGGTACAGGTGATTTGGCAATGTGGTAGCTTTTATATCGATACCCTTCGGACGGACTTGGAAGGAAAACTTCCAGCGAATGTGAAGATGATGGCATTTCTTCAAAAAATGGATTATGCCTATGCCGCGGCTGATTTGATTATTAGCCGAGCAGGAGCAGGTACGATCTCAGAACTGTGTGTTGTCGGGAAACCCGTTATTCTGGTTCCTTCGCCAAATGTTGCGGAAGATCATCAGACTAAAAATGCAATGGCATTGGTCAATAAGCATGCAGCACTGTTGGTGAAAGATGTAGATGCCGCAAAGACTTTGATTCCAACAGCCTTGGATTTATTCGGGAATCCGGATCAAGTGGTGCAGTTGAGTGAAAATATAAAAATACTTGGTAAGCTGGATGCTGATATTCAGATTGCAGAGCAAGTGTATAAATTGGCAAATAAGAAATAGATAATGCGTATGAATCTAGATGCAATAAAACAAGTTTACTTGATCGGAATTGGCGGAATTGGCATGAGTGGCCTTGCACGCTATTTTAAGCATTTGGGCTGTGAGGTGAATGGATATGACCGTACGGAAACCGAATTGACCAAAACATTGGTCAAAGAAGGTATTTCGGTCACATATCAGGATGATGTGAATTCTATTGATTCTATTTTCCATCAGCCTATAACTGCTACATTGGTGATATTTACACCTGCGATTCCTAAGGATTCTAAGATTAAAGCGTTTTTTGAATCTCAGGGTCATGTATTGTATAAAAGATCACAAGTACTCGGTATCATTAGTGAAAGCAGGTTTACAATTGCGGTAGCTGGAACACATGGTAAAACGACTACCTCAACGATGGTAGCACATTTGTTAAAAGATTCGGGATACGATTGTTCTGCTTTTTTAGGCGGTATCAGCTCTAATTACGATACCAATGTGCTTTATGGAAACAATAATACCGTAGTTGTTGAAGCGGATGAATTTGATCGTTCATTTTTGACACTTCATCCGAATATCGCGATCGTAACTTCTTCGGATGCAGATCATTTGGATATCTATGGTGATAAGAGCCATTTGCTTGAATCTTTCCAGTTGTTTTTGGACAAGGTTGTTGATGGTGGCACACGTATAATAAGGATAGGACTGGAATTCAAGGGTCAGATTAGTTATTCTGGTCAGGAAGTGGCAGATGCTTATGCGTCTAATGCTCACGTAAGAGAAGGCGAGTTCTTTTTCGACTATCAGGATGCCAATGGAAAAATTGAAGATATTCATTTGGGTATTCCTGGGATTCACAATGTTGAAAATGCTGTTGCAGCAATTACGGTAGCACGTCTGTTGGGAATTTCGACCGAGGCGATTAAGACTGCTTTGACAACATTTAAGGGCGTCAAAAGGCGATTTGAATATATTGTCCGCACACCGGAGGTGGTTTACATTGACGATTATGCACACCATCCTGAAGAGTTACGGGCATTTTTGACTTCAATGCGGAAATTGTATCCAACAAAGAAACTAAATGTTGTATTTCAACCACATTTGTTTACGCGTACCAGAGATTTTGTGGATGGGTTTGCTGAAGTGTTGTCTACTGCGGATAATCTACTCTTAATGGAAATATATCCAGCACGGGAACTTCCGATAGAAGGCGTTAACTCAAGTTGGTTGTTGGATAAAATTACAGCGCAGCATAAACAGATTGTTACAGCCGAAGAGGTATTAGATTTTGCACGGAATGAAAAACCGGATTTAATCGTGACAGTAGGAGCAGGGGATATAGATAAATTGGTAAAACCATTACAAGCGATTTTAGAACATGCTTAAAAAATTACGTGACATACAATGGAATCGTGTACTCTACTTTACCCTATTTTTTATTGGGGTTATT
This sequence comes from Sphingobacterium sp. GW821-FHT03E03, assembly GCF_059420745.1. Classification (NCBI taxonomy): domain Bacteria; kingdom Pseudomonadati; phylum Bacteroidota; class Sphingobacteriia; order Sphingobacteriales; family Sphingobacteriaceae; genus Sphingobacterium; species Sphingobacterium sp. GW821-FHT03E03. The sequence goes on along the minus strand of NZ_JBWKUH010000012.1, from coordinate 55,619 downwards.
GTAGTTGTTGTGATCATGAACATTGTGGGCAAACGTGATGAACAACAGCTTTGTAAGGACGTGAAAATAGTCATCGAAGGTACAGAGGCTTTTATTGATCAAGCAGATATTTCAAAATTGATTGAGCAAAACTATGGAAGTTTTGTAGGGAAGAAGGTCAATCGTATTCCTTTTCAGCGCGTGGAGAAGACACTGAAAAAATTGCCCTATGTATCGAATGCAAGCATTCATGCCGATATGAACGGTACAGTAAAGATTAATATAGATCAGCGCGAAGCGGTCATGCGGATTATCAATAAAAATGGACGTGAGTTCTATGTTGATCCCAAGGGTTTAAAGATACCGACTACATTAAAGTATATCCCGCACATCATGGTTGCAACTGGCAATATAGCCGAAGGATACAACGAGGCATTGGATACAATCTCAACTTCGTTGGTGAAAGATTTGGTGAAGGTGGCAGAGTTTATTGGAAAGGATGAATTGTGGAGTAACCAGGTTGTACAGATTTATGTGAATGCCGACCATGACATAGAACTTGTGCCCCGTGTTGGAACACAACAATTGATTGTTGGATCTGCCGATTCGTTGGAACAAAAGTTTGAATTATTAAAAACATTTTATACGCAGATCATGCCAAAAGTAGGTATCAATGCCTATGGTGTGGTGAATGTAAAATACGGAGGACAGATCATTTGTGAAAAGCGAGGAAATTGGAGCTTTTCAGATGATCAAACGAAAAAAATAGCAAATAATACATTATAGTAATACAGCAACAATACAGGAAATTATGAACTCAAAGGCAGCAGAAATTGAAAGAGAGAATCCAATTATCGTGGGACTCGATATTGGTACTACCAAAATTTGTGTTACGGTTGGGAGACGTAGCTCAGGGAACAAAATCGAATTATTAGGTGTGGGCAAAGCCGACTCTGCTGGTGTGAGCAGGGGAGTGGTTGCCAATATCCAAAAGACTGTGGGAAGTATTTTGGAGGCGGTAGAAATTGCCGAAGCACAATCTAATGTCGATATTAAGGTTGTCAATGTGGGGATCGCTGGTCAGCACATTAAGAGCATCCAACACCGTGGAATATTTACCAAAACAGATGGTGATGATGAAATCATTCGAAGAGATATCGAACGGTTGATTTCTGATATGTATAAACTGGTACTGCCTCCAGGAGAAGAAATTATACATGTTTTACCTCAAGAGTTTACGGTAGATAATGAACCGGGTATCCGCGAACCTATCGGCATGGCTGGACGTCGTATAGAAGCAAATTTCCATATTATTTCGGGAAGAGTTACCGATATCAAAAATATTAAAAAATGTATTGATAATTCCAACCTGGAAGTTGCTGAACTGATCCTTGAGCCTTTGGCATCTTCAGAAGCTGTATTGGATGAAGATGAAAAAAATGCTGGTGTTGTATTAGTTGATATTGGTGGTGGAACGACAGATGTTGCAATCTTCCATGAAGGAATTATTCGTCATACCGCTGTAATCCCATTGGGCGGTAATATTGTGACTGAAGATATTCGCCAAGGTTGTTCTGTATTGCGTTCGCAAGCGGAATTGCTGAAAACTCGATTTGGATCTGCTCTTGCAGATGAAAATAAAGAAAATGAGGTAATTTGTGTGCCGGGATTGAAAGGTCGTGAGCCGAAAGAAATTTCGGTGAAAAACTTAGCTTATATTATTCAAGCTAGAATGGAAGAGATTATCGAGCACGTGTATTACGAGATCAAATCTTCTGGTTATGAAAATAAACTGATAGGTGGTATCGTTATCACAGGAGGTGGAGCTCAATTGAAGCATTTGGTACAACTCGTTGAGTACATTACCGGAATAGATTGTCGTGTCGGTTTTCCTAACGAGTATCTTTCGAAGAATGAAGTATTACCGAAGCCACTATTTGAAGAATTGAAAAGCCCATTATACGCAACAAGTATTGGCTTGTTGATCAAAGGGATTCAATCGCATGAAGAAGAGGAGGATAGTCGTAGAGAAGTGCATGCTCCTGCTAAAAAAGTACAGGCGACCACGACGACGAAAGAAGTTTCGGAACAACAGCAAAAAGAGCAAGGATTGTTGTCATGGTTCAAACGATTTATTAAGGATGGCAACGAAATTGATGACGCAAGTTTTTTAGATAAAAAGTAAGTTTTCCACAATGGTTGAAGTTTTCCACAATTTCACAAATGTGGAAAACTTTTGTTGAAATTATATTATTATTACATTACATATAGTGGGTTTGGTTCATTTTGATATCGTGTTCATTATAAGTTAAATAGGGATAAGTTATGTCAATACAGTTTGAAATGTTAAAAGAGCAATCTTCAATAATCAAGGTTATAGGGGTTGGTGGTGGTGGCGGCAATGCCGTAAACCACATGTATAAACAAGGAATTAGTGGGGTAGATTTTATCGTGTGTAATACTGATGCGCAGGCATTGGAGTTGAGCCCGATCCCAAATAAAGTTCAATTGGGAATAAGTCTAACCGAAGGTATGGGTGCTGGAGCAGATCCTGATGTAGGTGAAAATTCCGCTATCGAAAGTATTGAAGATATCAAACGCATGTTGGGCACCAATACCAAAATGTTGTTTATTACTGCTGGTATGGGTGGTGGTACAGGTACTGGAGCAAGCCCCGTTTTGGCTAAGGCCGCTAAGGAATTGGGTATTCTTACTGTTGCGATCATTACCACACCATTTACGTTCGAAGGTAAACGTCGTCGCTCACAAGCGGAAGAGGGACTTTCGGAATTACGTAAATATGTAGACTCTTATCTTGTTATCTCCAATGATCGCTTGCGCGAAATCTTTGGAAATCTAACGATGACAGCAGCTTTCGCAAAAGCTGATGATATATTGACGACGGCAGCAAAAGGTATCGCCGAAATTATCACTATCCCTGGTTATGTAAACGTCGATTTTAAAGATGTTCGTACGGTTATGAACGATAGTGGTGTAGCGATTATGGGTAATGCGATTGCCGAAGGCGAAGATCGTGCATTACGTGCAGTCGAAGGTGCTTTGGCTTCTCCATTGTTGAAAGACAATGAGATCGAAGGGGCTCGTTATATTTTATTGAATATTACTTCTGGAACAAAAGAGGTAACTATGGATGAAGTTGCAATCATCACAGATTATATTCAAGAAAAAGCAGGCTTGTCTGCCGATTTGATCTGGGGTAATTGTATTGACGAAAACTTTGAAGATGAATTATCAGTAACAATTATCGCAACAGGTTTTCAGACTTCGGAAGAACGTGATAAAGAGCGCGAAAATACAAAAGTATCTATGCCCTTGACACCTGAACCGGTAAATTCTTTTGTTAAACCTGTTTCTCAGGTGGCTCCAAAGGAAGCGCCAGTTGCCAATAGTTTTGTCACTCCGGTTCAACGTGTGGATACACCAGCTCCTTCAACAAATACACCAACGCCGAATAATCTGCAGTCTGACTTATTTACTTCTCCTAAAAATGTTGTGCAACAACAGCAAGTAGTGATTGAAGAACCACAGGTAATACGTCATGATTTGGGGTTTGATGGCGCTTATGAAGAGGAAACTCCATTTGCTGAAAGTGATTTTCAATTGAAAACTTCACCTTCTGTTTTTCAGTTTCAAATGCCGACAGTATTTGATTCATATGCTGCTCCATCATCATCAGACTATGATGAAAGACCTACGTTTTCTTCTAGCACAACCAATGAGCAGGTCGAAGTGCCTCAGGTAGAAGAAGAGCAGGTTTCGTTTGAGGATCAATTGGTACGTACTAAAGAGCGTATCCTGCGCTTGAAAGAACTAAGCATGAAATTGAAATCTTCGAATGGTCTTCATGAGTTGGAAAATGAGCCAGCTTACAAAAGAAAGCAAATGTCATTGGAGGATACACCACATTCTTCGCAGTCACAAGTCTCTCGCTTTACATTGTCATTTGAGGATGGAAATACCGAGATTCGACCAAATAATTCATTTTTACACGACAATGTAGATTAATCGAATTGACATAAAATACTAAAAAAGCCATCCAATCGGATGGCTTTTTTAGTATCTTTAAATACCGATATAATACAATTATACAAGCTATGACTACAAAATTAAATAACCCTGTATGGGTGATGAGTTCTGCCTTTGATAAATTGTCACTACCAGAATTGATTCAAACAACAAAAAGAATTGGTGCCGGTGGAATTGACCTTTGTGTTTTTAGAAAAGATGGCACGCGTGAGGACCATACAGCTACACATTTGGACTATGAGGGATTTACACCAGTAAAAGCTAAAGAGACGCTAGAATTGTTTAATCAGGCCGATTTAAAGCTCTCGCTTGGAGCCTTTGAGAATATGATTGGAGGAGATCCCGAACAGCGTGTGAAAAACCAGAATCACCTATTAAAATTGATCCGGATTGCCCATTTGCTGGGTGGTGATGAGAATAATGTCAAAGTTGGTACTTTCGTCGGTTATAATCACGAATTGGGAAATCAGCTAGATGGATTTCAGAAAAACCTGGATGAATATAAACGCGTATTTGCACCAATTGTTAATTACGCTGAGAGTCTTGGGGTAACAATACTATATGAAAACTGTCCTATGGAGGGCTGGCGTTCTTCAAGGTATAGTTCTACCTACAACAACTTACCTGCCGTCTTGGCAGCACGTAAATTGATGTATGCAATGGTGCCTAGTAAAGCACATGGTGAAATTTACGACCCTTCACATGATGTTTGGCAAAATACAAACCCAATTGACGTCATTCGTAATACTGATATCAGTAGATTGCAGCGTATACATGTGAAAACTACGCGAAATCTGCAAACAACTGCTCGTGTAGACTGGGGTGGAATGTATCCCATGCAACATGTCGATGCTGAACTAGCAAAAAAAGCAAATGTGAGTATTCCGGGGCATGACTGGGATAGACATCACTATGAAGCGATGCTTCCGGGATTTGGTGGATCAGATAGCATGGATTGGCGTGGTTTTGTTGATCTACTTCAGGAACGTGGATTCAAAGGGCCATTTGAAATTGAAAATGAGGCAAAAAATTCAAAAGATACGGGTGATTTCTCAGCAACAGTACAAGGATTTACGACTTGTCTTAATTTCTTAGCTCCTATGTTATGGGATTTGGAAGCTGAGGTTGGTTACGCTTATAAAAAATCTGAACCTTTAAAAGATATCAATGCAAAAGATATTCCGGTTATTACGATGGATGATCTAATCTAAAAAAATACACTCCAACAATATTCTAATTGTTGGAGTGTATTCTGAAAAGTTCAATTAGCTCAGGAATATTGGAAACATTTAATTTCTCAAATATTCTGCTTTTATAGGTGCTTACAGTTGATGGGCTCAGCTCAAGTAGACCTGATACTTCAATGATTCCTAGACCTTTGATCAGTTGTTTTGCCACATCTACCTCTCTGTTTGACAAGCGTGCCAATGGATTTAATTTCGTAAGTTCGGATTTACTCTGAGTCAATTTTTGGACATATAAATCCTGTACATTGCTCGACATATACTTACCTCTTTCTTGGATAGCTAATATAGCGTGACTCAATTCTGCCATCGCGGTAGTTTTATTGAGATAGCCTACTGCTCCAGCTTCAATATAGCGTAAAGCATATAATGATTCATCATAAGATGAGAAAATTAGAATTTTTATAGTAGGTTGAATCTGTAGGATTTCTTCGACAACTCTAATATTATTTCCTCCTGGCATATTGATGTCCAGTAATAATAGATCGAAATCTTCCAGTTTTATCTTTTCTAGTACCTCGTCGAAATTTTCGGCTTGAAATATTTCCGCTTTTTTAAGGGTCTCCTTAATAATAACGGAAGCTCCGAGTCGTACAATACCGTGGTCGTCTGCAATAAGAATCTTCTTCATAGATACTTTATATTATTCTGGGCTTTAATTACCGTGCGAAATTTAAAGTACTATCAATATACAATATATCTTGATATTTTGCCCTAGTTAACGAGCAAATATAGCAAATTAAGTTAATAAAAAACTTGAGCATATTGTTTTAGGTCATAATTTTAAAAATAGGATTTAAGATAGAAAAATATAGGACAATAAAGACTCACGATAAAAAAATGGTTTATTTTAATTAGATTTATGTGACAATTACTAGTTTTGGTAAAATTTTAAAAGATTAAATGGTTTTAATATGGGATTTTTAAAAGAATTTAAAGAGTTCGCAATGCGCGGAAGCGTTGTTGATTTGGCTGTCGGTGTTGTTATCGGTGGGGCATTTGGTAAAATTGTTACCTCATTGGTTGACGATATTATCATGCCACCCATAGGTTATTTAACAGGTGGCGTAGATTTTGCATCCAAGAAAATTATACTTAAAGTTGCTGACGAGGCCACCAAACAAGCTGAAGTTTCTATTAACTATGGGAATTTTATCAATGTGGTCATCCAGTTTATAATTGTTGCATTATGTATTTTTACTGTTATTAAAGCATTAAATTCGTTAAAACGCAAAGAGGAGGCTGCTCCTGCCGCTCCAGCTGCGCCAACAAAAGAAGAAACATTGTTGACAGAGATCAGAGATATTCTGAAAACTAAATAATTTCAAATTTTATTTGATTTCGAATAAAACAGAGGAGTACCACTTCTCTGTTTTTTATTCTTGTGCAATTTGTAAATTGGTTTTTTAGGCTGTCAATGAATAAATTAGAGATGACTTTTTACTTAAAGTCTAAATGTTCTCAATATTGTTTGTTTTTGTCTAAAATAAACTTTACTTTTGCATTCCTCTTGGGGAGTTTTGTATTAATTGAAGTAAGAACAAATTAGCATAATAGCGTCATGAAAAGAACATTTCAGCCATCGCAAAGAAAAAGAAGAAACAAACACGGTTTTAGAGAGCGCATGAGCTCTGCAAACGGTAGAAGAGTATTAGCTTCACGTAGAGCTAAAGGTAGAAAACGTCTTACAGTGTCTGACGAATACCGTCACAAAGGTTAGTCTTTGACAAGGATCGGTGGCCGCTTATAAGAGCTTTTTCTGATAAGATTAAGTCATCGTATGAGAAATACATTTACAAAAGAAGAACGGTTATGTGCGAAAAGGCGTATTGATACGCTTTTTAAAAGCGGTTCTTCTTTTGTTTTGTACCCTTTTAGAATTGTTTTTGTATTCGAAAAAAACAATGAGACTGAAAATTCCCCCCCCTGTCAGTCTATTATATCCGTTTCCAAACGTAGGTTCAAAAGAGCAGTAGATCGCAATGCGATAAAGCGTATGATGCGTGAAGGCTATCGTCTCCAGAAATCGAATGATTTGATTCCTTTTTTGTTGAAACATAATGTAACTTTGTATTTAGCTATTCAGTACGTGGGCAAACAGATCTTAGCATATGATGTGTTCCATACCGCGATGAATAAAATGCTGAAAAAATTACAGGATGAATGTGCTGATGCTTATTTGGAAAAAGGGAATTAAACCTTTCTTTAGTTTTATTTTCTTAACTATTATTCGTTTCTATCAATTGTTTATTTCACCATTTTTGGGCGCCAATTGTCGGTATACACCTACTTGTTCTCAATATGGCAAGGAGGCTATTCTAAAATATGGGCCTTTTAAAGGTGGGTGGATGGCTTTGAAGCGAATTGGACGTTGTAATCCTTGGGGCGGCCATGGCCATGATCCTGTACCTTGATCTCAATATAAACGATGAATAATTTAATTTTACAAATTGATACCTCAACCACCGTTTGTTCGGTTGCCTTAAGTGAAAATGGACAGACATTGGCTGTGATAGATCTTGATGAACCTAATGCGCATGCTGCTAAACTGACTGTTTTGATCGAACAAATTTTGTCTGAAACAGAGCGTTCTATGAAAGAACTGGCCGCGATAGCGGTGAGCATGGGACCGGGATCTTATACAGGGCTGCGTATTGGGGTGTCTACAGCAAAAGGTCTTTGTTATGGTTTAGATATACCTTTGATTGCGATCAATACGCTTGAAGCATTGTTTTTTGGATATCAAGAGCAATTTGGACTGCAAGAAAACGAAGCTTTTATACCAATGTTGGATGCACGTCGCATGGAAGTATATTCTGCAATTTATGACCATAAGCGTGACCTTGTAAAACCTACTTCGGCAGAAATAATTGACGCTGATTATTATGAAGAACTGTTGACTAGATACAATTGTGTTAATCTATTTGGCTCAGGTGCTGATAAATTTGATACATTGTTTGATACTAACGAACGGGTGAATGTGCAGTTGGGGTTTAAAGATTCGGCTGCATTTTTATCGCAATTGGCGTTTGATAAATTTCAAAATAAAGAATTCGAGGATGTTGCCTATTTTGAGCCTTTCTATCTGAAAGACTTTGTGGTAATGACAAAGAAAAAGGTTGGCTTATAGCCAACCTTTTCTTTTGAACCATAAGTAAATGGCCATCGAAATAGCAACCATGATTGCCATAGCAATGGGGTAACCATAATACCATTCCAGTTCTGGCATATTTTTAAAATTCATTCCATATACTCCAGCCACAAATGTAATCGGCATAAAAAAGACTGAGAAAATTGTCAAAATACGCATGATTTCGTTCGTGTGATTTGATGATATATTAAAGAACACATTCAATAATTGCGCAACATTCTCAGATAAGTTTTCATACAATGTCGAGGTGCGTATCTGAAGATCTTTTAAGTCTCGCGTGTATACGTCTTTTTTGGAGGACGAATGAAAATGTTCGATGACCTCCTTATACAAGAAAATAACCTTTCTGGCGACATCTATTTGCCGTTTGATGAAATATAGATTTTTCAGTACAGGCTGTTGCTTCATGCGTTTCAGAAAAATTAGTTCCTCATAAGAATCAATACGTGTCGACAGTTGTTCCAATGTTTTACTGAAAGTGAAAACCGCAGCTGTAGTAATAAATACAGCCAGTTTTCGGCTATTTTTTGTCTTTACGCTCGTAAACTCAATGTTTTTGAGCTTCTCTAAAAATTCAATACGACGTTTGTGTACAGTGATTACAAAATCACTTCCATAGAAGATTGTTAGGCGATCTGTTACTTCACCGATACTGTCCGAATTCTCTTTGAAACTATCAGACATGACCCGGAGAATAACAAACGTGTAGTTTTCAAATTCTTCAATTTTAGGGAGATGATCCGGTTCCTTGGAATCCTTAATGGAGGCATCATTTAGATTATATCTTTCCTTGATGAACGCAAAATCTTCTGAGGTAGGCTCGGAGATATCAATCCATTCGTAATTTGCGATTTCTTTTTCAACAATCGTTTTGATCATAAATCTAATTTATACAAAGACAAGATACTAAACAATTTTGTTTGTTGCCAATACTTGCAGAAAGGGGGGGCTTTTTAATCAGTAGGCTCGGAAGCTTAATAAATCAAAAAAGCCATCAAATGTTATGATGGCTTTCCTGATATTTATCTTAGTCTTCTTATTTGTTGGAAGATTTGTATTCGTCATTTAACTGTTTGATCACTTCATTGGTGATTTCCAGAGAAGGATCAGCATATAATACAGTAGGATTAGATTTAGAATAAGTGAGTACAAGTTTATAACCGTTATCTGAAGCATGTTTTTTCAAAAACTCAGTGATTTTATTGTACACGTTGTTGAATTCTTCTGACTCATCTTTTGCGAGGGATGAAGAAGCCGTCTGATCTAATCTTGCCAACTCATCTTGTTTACGCGCTAATTTTTGTTCGGTAGCTTGTCTATCTGCAGCAGACATTGTAGCGGCATTTTTTTGATAGTCAGCAACCTCACGTTGAAACGCAGCGCTTTTAGCTTGAAGATCAGCTTGCGCTTTTTTTACTTTGTTTTCAAGCTTTGATTTGATGTCTTTAAAATATTGATATTTTTCCGAAAGTGAATCAGAATTTAAATAAACGATTTTATCCTTGTTGCTGCCTTGACTCTCTTTGCTTACAGCGTTTGAATCATTTTTGGAGGGTTCATTTTGCGTTTTCGCACCTTGATTACATGATACGATTGTTCCAGCCAATAAAAGACCAAAGGAAACTTTCGATACAATTGAAAATATAGTGTTCATTTTTTTATTATTTGCGAATTAATACTGAAACAAACCTAACATAAAAAAATCGAAATTCTAATTTTTAACCATAAAAAAGTAAAATTATCGACCATTTGATTGTTTGGGATTATCCGTTTAATACTTCACCGCAGACTTGATAAATCGGTCAAAATTTCGTATTTTTGAATATTACATTTAACAGTTTTTCAATGAGCGAAGAAAAGAAAAATGCATCCACCTACTCGGCCGATAATATTCAGGTATTAGAGGGTTTAGAGGCGGTTCGTAAGCGTCCATCCATGTATATTGGTGATACCGGTGTAAAAGGATTACACCACTTGGTATACGAGGTTGTAGACAATTCAATCGACGAAGCTGTAGCAGGGTACTGTACAGATATCTTTGTTACTATCCATAAAGACAATTCAATTTCTGTTCGGGATAACGGTCGTGGTATCCCTACCGGAATCAACAAAAAAGAGAATAAATCAGCGTTGGAACTCGTTATGACGGTATTACATGCTGGTGGTAAGTTTGACAAAGATACATACAAAGTATCTGGGGGTCTACATGGTGTGGGGGTATCTTGTGTGAACGCATTGTCTACACTTTTGAAAGCTGAGGTACACCGCGATGGAAAAGTATACCAACAAGAGTATCAAATCGGTAAACCTTTATACGATGTAAAAGAAGTTGGTGTCTCTGATAAGACAGGTACAATTGTAACATTCCATCCGGATGCAACAATATTCACACAGACCACAGTATATAATTACGATACTTTGGCCAATCGACTTCGTGAGCTTGCATTCTTGAATAAAGGAGTAAGCCTGACTTTGGATGACGAGCGTGAAACTAACGAAGACGGTTCAGAAAAGAAAGAAACTTTCCATTCTGAAGGTGGTTTGAAAGAATTTGTCAAATTCTTGGACGGTACACGTCAAGCATTGATTCCTGAGCCAATCTATGTAGAGGGAATTAAACAAGGTATTCCTGTGGAGTTGGCTTTACAATATAACGATACTTATTCTGAGAATGTCCATTCTTATGTAAATAATATCAACACGATCGAGGGTGGTTCACACGTAGCGGGTTTCCGCAGAGGTTTGACACGTACCTTGAAAGCATATGCTGATAAATCAGGTTTGCTTAAAAACTTAAAAGTCGAAATTACTGGTGATGATTTCCGTGAGGGATTAACTGCTGTCATTTCGGTGAAGGTTGCGGAGCCTCAATTTGAAGGACAAACAAAAACCAAGTTAGGTAACTCCGAGGTAATGGGAGCTGTAGATGTGGCTGTTGGTGAGATTTTAGGTGTTTACCTTGAAGAAAACCCGCGTGAAGCGAAATCTATTGTTCAAAAGGTTGTTATCGCAGCCCAAGCGCGTGCAGCAGCACGTAAAGCTCGTGACTTGGTACAACGCAAAACTGTAATGGGCGGTTCCGGGCTTCCAGGTAAATTGGCCGATTGTCAAGATAATGACCCTACCAAATGTGAGATTTATTTTGTCGAGGGGGATTCTGCGGGCGGTACAGCTAAGTCTGGCCGCGACCGGAAGCACCAAGCCATTATGCCATTACGAGGTAAGATCCTGAACGTTGAAAAAGCAATGGAACATAAGATCTATGAAAATGAAGAGATCAAAAATATGTTTACTGCTTTAGGTGTAAGCGTTGGTACCGCTGAAGATGCCAAAGCGTTGAATATTGATAAATTACGCTACCACCGTATCATTATCATGACCGATGCCGATGTGGATGGTTCCCACATTACGACTTTGATTCTGACATTCTATTTTAGATATATGAAAGAATTGATCGAAAGAGGATATGTGTATATTGCTACTCCTCCTTTGTACCTTGTGAAAAAGGGTAAAGAACATGAGTATGCATGGAATGAGGACCAACGTATTAATGCTATTCAACGCCTAAAAGGAACAGGTAAAGAAGATAGTGTACATGTACAGCGTTATAAAGGTCTAGGTGAGATGAATGCGGAGCAATTATGGGATACAACAATGAACCCTGAAACACGTACATTGCGTCAAGTAACTATTGAAAACGCAGCCGAATGTGACCGTATTTTCTCGATGTTAATGGGAGATGAAGTTGCACCTCGTCGTGAATTTATTGAGAAAAATGCACGTTACGCAAAAATTGATATCTAATAACAATTTTATAGCTAAAATAGAAGGTCTGATGAAATTTTTCATCAGACCTTTTTTTATTCTATTTTATTTTCTAACTTAATACAGAGGAATCATTTTTCTGCCGGGGATAAGTGCTTCTTCAACCAACGGATAGCCAATATTTAATAGAACCTATTATGAAATATTGTAGCAAAATTTTGCTCTTTATAGGTTATTTTATTGGGATAACCTGTATGGCGCAAACAAATGAAAAAATCAACCTTGAAGAGCTATTTGAAAGTTTATCGGAGGAACTACCCGAAGACATCGATTTAAGTGAACTAAGTGAAAAATGGACCTACTATTTAAAAAATCCGATTGATCTGAATAAGACTGATGGGACAGAACTAATCGAATTACAATTTATAGATCCTTTATTGTTGCAGCGGTTGATTGAGCATCGTCAGGTTTCTGGCAACTTTATCAATGTCTTGGAGATCCAGTCCATTGAGGGATTTAATACACGGATTGTGAGCTTATTGTTGCCTTTCGTTAAAGTCGGAGAGGCTAGTCCATTTGCGGGAAGCAAATTCAATGATGTATCACACGAATTTATGTTGCGATACGGACGGACCTTAGAGAAAACAAAAGGATACCAAATTATAGATACCACAAGATCTCGGTATCTGGGAGACCCCAACCGATATGCCATCCGATATCGGGCAAATCTAAAAGATAAAATTCGCTTAGCGATAAATATGGAAAAGGATGCTGGCGAGCCATTTTTTAAGGATAAGCAAAAACTGGGATTTGATTTTTATGGAGTAAGTCTATTCGTTAAGTCTATTGGTCCAGTTCGCAACCTTGTCTTTGGAGATTATGCATTGCAATTTGGTCAGGGACTTAGCATGTGGAATGGTTTGAGCTTTGGTAAAGGGGGACTCGTACAAAATACGGCCAGACAGGGAATCGGGGTGAAGCAATATACGTCATTAAATGAGGTTAATTTTATGCGTGGAATTACTGGAACCTTACAGCTGCAGCGATTTGAGATCACACCATATTTTTCATATCAGAACATCGACGCCAATGTAGCCGATGATATAGAATCTAGGGTAATTAAGACGATTGCGAAATCGGGATTACACCGAACAGCAACTGAGCAACGCTATAGAAATGCTGCACATCAAATGACCTACGGAATGAATGTTTTATGGCGATACAATCGTTTCAAAATAGGAGTTAATTTCAATCAATCTCAATTGGATGCGATTAAGCTCAAAGGGACGGGCAAAAGACAGCAGTATGATTTCGAAGGCGATGTGCTGCAAAATATAAGTCTGTATACCAATTATACGTTCCGAAATGCTCATCTATTTGGAGAATACGCCAGTAGCCTAGATGGTGGCTCGGCTATGCTATTGGGGTCAATCGTCAGCTTACACCCACGACTATCTACTGTTGTTCTTGTTCGGAATTATAGGAAAAATTACCATACTTTTTATGGGCAGGGTTTTGGTGAATCGAGTAACACCTCAAATGAAGAGGGAATTTATGCAGGACTAACCTATCAATTGGCAAGAAAGTTAGTTTGGTCCAGTTATATTGATTTATTTAGCTTCCCAGAAGCTAAATTTCAAGCTGATACCGGATCTGTAGGTGCGGACTTTTTTAGTCAGCTCAGTTATATATGGTACAAAAAGGGACAACTTGCTTTAAGGTATAGAAATCGATTAAAACAGACAGACTATATAGGAGAGGGGCAAACTGAATCAGGACTGATAAATAGCTCAAAGCAACAGGTACGTATAGAGTTTCAATATAAATTGAACCGTATCTGGACCATTCGTTCCCGAGCTGAGGCTAATCTGTTCCAGAAAGAATATGAGGATAATAGTCTTGGCTATCTATTTTATCAGGATGTTTTCTGGAAGCCTGATGTCGGAAAGATTCAATTAAATACACGGATAGCCTATTTTCAAGCCGATACTTATGACAATCGGATCTATGCTTATGAGAACGATGTCTTATATGCTTCAGGATTTGGAATGTATAATATGAAAGGTTGGCGAGCATATTTGAACTTAAGATATAGAATAAACCATAATCTCGATATATGGACAAAGTATGGTATTTACTATTACCCCGATAAAGACACAATAGGTGCAGGATTGGATGAGATCAGCGGTAACAGAAAGTCCGAGATCAAGGTACAATTGAGATGGCAATTATGATGCAATTAAGTTTTTATCAAAAGCTGGAACGAATTCCTATACTAAAGATTGCTTTGGTTTACACTATTGGTCTCTTTGTCGCTCCAATGCTGAAGCTCTCGTTGACATGGTTTCAATACCTGCAACATAGCTTGGTTTTGTTAACAGGAATAACGCTTTGTTGCTATATACTCAAAGGAAGATTGTCTAAACATAGCTATCTTATCGGATATTATATGCTAGTCCTGTTATTTAGCGTATGGCAATTTTGGCGTAACGACCCGCTTTATACTGAAAATCATTTTTCGCATTTTCATCTGGATAGCTATGTTTTAGATATTATCGAGGAACCTAAAGCTAAGTCCGGTGTCATTCGGTTTTCAGCTGAGGTAGTGGGTGGTTATAGCCAAGGAAGTTTTATAGCAACTACAGGCAAAATCATGGTCGCCTTAAAATCTATCGCGAAAAGCCGGTTTCAATACGCCGATCGGATTTGGTTAAAGGGTCAAATGGTGAGTGTGCCACCGCCATTGAATCCACTCGAGTTTGACTATAAAGAACACTTGGAAAGAACTGATATCTACCATCAAATTTTCTTACGAACGGATAGCTATACCATAATCGAAAAAGGAGCTTCCCAATCCGCTGATATTACTGGTATAGCTCTAGAAATACGGGGATATTTTTTAAAAAAACTGCGGAATTATTTTGAGAAAGAGGAACACTTCTCTATTGTGGCTGCTTTGATATATGGTTTTCGTAATAATCTTGATGAAGATACCATAAGGACATTTACAAATACGGGAACGATACATGTATTGAGCGTTTCTGGAATGCATGTGGCAGTGCTTTTCGGTTTTCTATCGCTCGTGTTTAGATATATTCCCTGGCCGTTAATGTTGAACTGGGTGCCTGTTGTAATAACATTTTCCATTATTTGGTTATATGCTTTTATTACGGGCTTAGATCCACCTATTGTTCGTGCTGCGATTATGATAAGCTTTGTTTTATCCGCACAGTATTTTAAACGAAATAGTTCGACTTTAAATGCGTTGGTGGCTGCCGCAACAGTTATTTTGCTCTTGTCTCCTAGAGCGATTACGAATGTGGGATTTCAGCTCTCATTTTTGGCGGTTTTAGGCATGATATTATTTTTGCCAATTTTTGAAAAAATGATTGTTGCAAAAAATCCGGTGCTGCGTTTTTTTAGGGATACTATTGGCATCTCTATTGCCGCACAAATTTTGACAACACCACTTACGCTCTATTATTTCGGACAATTTCCTACTTATTTTTTACTGGCTAATCTACTAGTTGACTTCCCTTCAACATTAGTAATGTATCTGGGTTTTGTGATGACGATCAATCCTATTGATTGGTTAAATGAGATCTTGGGAAATCTCTTGGAAAATTTAATCAGATTTATGCTTTATTGCCTGAATTCCATTGATCGTTTGGCCTTTTCAACTATCAATATCAATATCATTGATAACGTTCTTCTTTTCCTTTCGTATGCCGCTATTTTTTCGTTTTTATATGCCTATCAATGGAAAGAAAAAAAATATCATTATTTGGGGCTCCTTTGTGTTATAGGGATGCTCATCATAGACATCCACAATCAGGTTATAAATAAAAATACAGAGCGATTTCGGGTTTATAACACAAGAAATGAGCTGACCATAGCTTATTTTAGGAATAGACATGCTGTTATTTACAGCACTTTTGATTCGTTAAATAATAAAGCCCTGCAATATGCTTGTGGTCGGGAAATCCGGGTATTGGCCACCAAAGATAATGTTCAATTTATTCCATTAAATAGTAAAGCTACAAGGAATAATTATTTAATAGAGCTACCAATAGGAAAAGTAGTCGTTATGGAGCATTTTAAAGATACGCTACCACAAGCAGATCTATTGGTTATTAGGAAGAATGCTGTTCATAAACTATCTACTGTAGTGCGTATAATTTCACCCAAGCAGGTTATCCTTGATGGGTCCAATTCCCTTAAGAAATCGTTCCAAGCCCAGGTCATACTGGACAGTTTAAGGATAAAGAGTTATATCATAAAAGATAATTTTGCGTATGTTTGGGATAAGGAGAGCTTATGATTTTAGATAGCATATCAATCTTAAGACAATATTGGGGTTTTGAATCATTTCGACCATTGCAGGAAGAAATTATTCAGTCAGTTATTTCTGGTAAAGATACACTAGCTTTATTACCTACAGGAGGGGGGAAATCCATTTGTTTTCAGGTGCCCGCATTGATGATGGAGGGAATCTGCATCGTGGTAACACCGTTGATTGCGCTGATGAAAGATCAGGTAGAACACTTGAGGAAAAACGGTATCCAGGCAGTCGCTATTTATTCAGGAATGAAAAAGAGGGAAGTGGATATTACCTTGGATAATTGTGTCTATGGAAAAATAAAGTTTCTTTACTTATCTCCTGAGCGATTGTATAATGATCTTGTCAGGGAGCGGATCAGATTTATGAACGTCAATCTGTTCGCTATCGATGAGGCGCATTGTATTTCTCAATGGGGCTATGATTTTAGACCGCCATATCTGGAGTTATCGAAACTGAAGGAGCTTCATCCTAAAGTGCCATTTTTAGCACTGACCGCAACCGCGACTGAACGGGTGATTGTCGATATACAGAAGAAACTCAATTTTCCGCAGGAGAATGTATTTGTCAAAAGTTTTCTTCGAGATAACTTAGCTTATATGGCTATTGAGGAAGAAGACAAAATGGGGCGGATGGTGCGTATTATTCATAAACTGGGTGGATCAGGTATCGTGTATGTTCGAAATCGGAGAGAGACGCAGGAAATAGCACGTATTTTAATCAACAATGGGATATCATCAGACTACTATCATGCAGGACTGCCCGGACAAGAGCGTGATCAGAAGCAGAATGGCTGGATGACTAATGCTGTTCGTGTTATCGTTGCCACAAATGCTTTTGGTATGGGAATCGATAAACCTGATGTTCGTTTTGTAATTCACCTTGATCTGCCTGATTCGCTGGAAGCTTATTACCAGGAAGCTGGTAGGGCTGGACGTGATGGTAAAAAAGCTTATCCAGTTATCCTTTATCAAAAGAATGATGAAAAAAAACTCGTTGATACATTGGAGGCCAGTTTTCCGGATGTCCCTTTCATTCAACAGACTTATCATTATTTGTGTAATCATTTCCAGATTCCCTATGGAGCAGGCGAAGGTCTTACGATAGATTTTGATGTGGTTACGTTTGCCAAAAAATATCAATTGCCTTTGGTACCGGTCATGAATGCACTGAAATTTTTGGAACGCGATGGTTGGTTGACATTGTCAGAAGCGGTAACGATACCCTCACGTTTCAAATTTGAAATTGATAGCACAGAATTATATAAGGTTCAAGTGCAATATGTGAAATATGATAAATTGATTAAGGCAATTTTACGTACCTATGGTGGAGTTTTTGAGAATTATATACTCATTAATGAATATGAATTTGCAAACAAGCTTGGAGTTCCATACGGTCGGGTAGTGGAGCTTTTAAAATCACTGGAAGCATTGGAAATTGCAAGTTATCTCCCTTCTACGGATGCACCACAGTTGACATTTTTGCAAAATCGTGTGGACTACAAACACCTGTACATCGATCATATCTTTATTCGCGACCGCCATCAGGTCAAAGGGGAACAGGTCAATGGAATGATAGATTATATCGAAAAATCCCATTGCCGCAGCCAGTCCTTACTGCTTTATTTTGGCGAAAAGAATGCGGGTTTTTGTCAGGTATGTGATCTATGTTTAATGCGTATACACAAAGAAAGCCAGCGAACTAAAATTAAGGAAGAGATAAAAAACAGCTTGTTGTTGGCACCTAAAAGTCTTCATGATCTGATTGACAGTTTGACCCTCGGAACTGAAAAAAGAAGAATAGAGATTGTCCGTGACCTACTGGATGCCGAAGTAATTCGTTTGGAGGACAAGCTCTATTCCTGGAATACTTTATTTTGATTATTTTTCTATTGGGAGGTTAAGTTCTTCTCTGCCCCATTCAGACCAGGAACCATCGTATACACGTATGTTTGTATGCCCTGAAATATACGATGCAAAGGCAAGGATAGAAGCAGTTACCCCCGAACCACAGGAAAATATGTATTCATTTTCTGTTGTTTTAAATTGATCGAATTGCTGCTTAAGTTCGTCAACTTGTTTATAATAAATACCATCAAGCAATTCTTCGAAAGGTAGGTTTTTCGAATGGGGAATATGTCCGCCATTAAGACCTTTACGGGGTTCCGCAACTAAGCCGGTAAATCTTCCTTTACTTCTAGCATCGAAAATACTTACTTCTGGCGCCTTATAATGTGCTAAGATATACTCTTTGTCAGCGTAAAGGTTTTTTTGAAAATGTGCCTTATGATTTCCCGTTTTGTGCTGCTGCTTATAATTGTCTGTTAGTTCAAATTTGTTTTTTTTCCAGGCAGGAACTCCTCCATTTAAAATATAGACCTGATCAAATCCCATTACCTTAAACATCCACCAAGCACGTGGACTGGAATAAACCCCCCATCTATCATATAAAACAATGATGCTATTCTGATCAATTCCCAATGCTTGCGCTTCTGTCTCAAACAGCTGTTCAGAGACCAAGGTATGGGGCAATTTAGCAGCATGGTCTGAAAATTTCCCCTCGATATCAAAAAATAGTGAATTTGGCAATAATTCTAATTTTGAATCTTTTAAGGATTGACCGACCTTATCGATGGTACAGTCTAGTAGGATCACATTTTCATCTCTTGTCAATGTATCCTGAAGTTCGGATGGACTAATTAAGGCTGATTTGAATGACATAACAATTGTTCTTATGTATACAAAATTACAAAGCAGACCGTTAAAAACAAAGAGGCTGTTCTTTTGGAACAGCCTCTTTTTATGGATTGAAAATGCTAATTACTTAGCGTTTTTGTCATTTTCCATTTGCTCTTTCAATTGAGCTAACACGTCTAAGTCGCCTAAAGTAGATTTTTCAACAGAATCTTTTACTTTTTTAACAGCTGAAGATTCAGCTTTAGCGTCTTTTTTACGGTTGCTAGACTCTTCTTTGCGAGCTTCTTCTTTCTCTTCTTCCCAGATACGAGAGTGAGAAATTACCAAACGCTTGTTCTCTTTGTTGAACTCGATGATTTTGAATGAAGTTACTTCATCAACTTTCAATGAAGAACCGTCTTCTTTAACAGAGTGTTTAGAAGGACAGAAACCTTCAACACCGTATTGTAGAGCAACGATATCACCTTTGTCACCAACTTTGATCACAGTACCTTCGTGGATAGAACCTTCAGTGAAGATTGTCTCGAAAGTATCCCAAGGATTTTCTTCCAATTGTTTGTGACCTAAAGATAACTTACGGTTTTCTTCATCTAATTCTAATACAACTACGTCTAATGTCTCACCAACTTTAGTGAATTCGTTAGGGTGGTTGATTTTTTTAGACCAAGATAAATCAGAGATGTGGATCAAACCGTCGATACCTTCTTCTAGCTCAACAAACACACCGAAGTTAGTCATGTTTTTAACAACAGCTGTTTGTTTAGAACCTACTGGGTAACGCTCAGTGATGTTTTTCCAAGGATCTGGAGTCAATTGTTTGATACCTAAACTCATTTTACGCTCATCACGATCTAAAGTTAAGATTTGAGCTTCGATCTCGTCACCAACTTTTAAGAACTCTTGTGGAGAACGTAAGTTTTGAGACCAAGACATTTCAGAAACGTGGATCAAGCCTTCAACACCTGGGATGATTTCTAAGAAAGCACCGTAATCAGCAACTGTTACGATTTTACCTTTAACTTTAGAACCAACTTCTAATGCTGTATTTAAAGATTCCCAAGGGTGCTCAGATAATTGTTTCAAGCCTAAAGCGATACGTTTTTTCTCATCATCAAAGTCTAATACAACAACGTTGATTGTTTGATCTAAAGATAAAACTTCTTTTGGATGCTCGATACGACCCCAAGAGATATCTGTGATATGCAACAAACCGTCAACACCACCTAAGTCGATGAATACACCGAAGTCAGTGATATTTTTAACAGTTCCTTCTAATACTTGACCTTTTTCTAATTTAGCAACGATCTCAGATTTTTGGTTTTCTAAGTCGTTCTCAATTAATACTTTGTGTGATACGACAACGTTTTTGAATTCGTGGTTGATTTTAACAACTTTGAATTCCATTGTTTTACCTACGTAAATATCGTAGTCACGGATAGGTTTGATATCAATTTGAGATCCAGGTAAGAAAGCTTCAACACCTTTGATGTCAACGATAAGACCACCTTTAGTACGGCTCTTAACGAAACCAGTAATGATTGCATCATTTTCCAATGCCTCATTGATAGCTTCCCAAGATTTTTGAGTTTTAGCACGTTTGCGAGAAAGTACTAATTGACCGTTAGCATCTTCTTGAGATTCAACGAATACGTCAACTTTGTCACCAATTTTTAATTCTGGTAAGTCACGGAATTCGGATAAAGAAACTAAACCGTCAGATTTGAAACCAACATTTAAGACAACGTCTTTATTGTTGATAGAAACGACAGTACCTTCAATAATTTCACCTTGGTTAACTTGGTTGAAAGTATCTGCGTATTGTGCTTCAAGTTTAGCGCGTTCAGCTTCGCTATAATTTCCGAAACCTTTATCATTTGCATCCCAGTCAAATTCACCTTCTGGTGTGATCCAAGTGTTTGATTTGATTTCGTCGATTAAGTTTGAATCAGCTTCTGATTCAATTTTTTCAGTGTCTTTCACTACTTTAGTGTCAGCACCTTGTAGCTCTGCGTTTTTCGCTGCTAATTCTTTTTCTGCTTCTTGTTTTTTTGCCATTAATTAATTTTCTCCTTTTTCCTACGTTGTAGGAGTTGCAAAGGTACAAAAAAACTTTTAATGCAAAATTTTATTTTTCTTATTTTATTGAAAGACTTTCAGTTATCCCCTAGTTATAGGTTTCTGTCGAACAACTGGGTCTGAATGGGCTCAGGACATGATCTTTCATTGGGCAGAATAGGAGGGGTTTAGGCCTTACAGCATTCTT
The DNA here is from genome assembly GCF_059420745.1 of Sphingobacterium sp. GW821-FHT03E03. NCBI lineage: Bacteria > Pseudomonadati > Bacteroidota > Sphingobacteriia > Sphingobacteriales > Sphingobacteriaceae > Sphingobacterium > Sphingobacterium sp. GW821-FHT03E03. The sequence continues at coordinate 34,135 of NZ_JBWKUH010000012.1, read as the reverse complement.
TTTGACTGTTCGTTGTGTCTTGTAGTGCTATTCGTTATCTTTTTTAAATGAGTTGAAGATCCGCGGCTTGGCAATCACAATAGTTTGCTTGGACAATGCTATTGCGGCATTTAACTCATAGCCCAATAATAATATCAGAGTATTGAGGTAGATCCAGAGCATAATGACGATTAACGTTCCGATCGAACCATATAATTTATTATATGCACCAAAATGATTAATATAGAATGTGAAAATCGAGAAAGTCAAAATCGCTAATATAGTGGCCATGGAGGCCCCAGGGCTAAACAGCTTCCACTTGTTCGATGTAGATGGGCCAAACTTATAGATACAGCTCACCGTAAAGAAATAAATCGCGAAAATAATAATCCATCGTGCGAGTTTTAACAAAGTCGCCCACATACTGGATTTAATACCTGTAGTTTCTTTTAGATAATCAATCGTAACACCAGCAATGGTAAATACAGTCATCCCGACGGTGAGAGCAAAAATAATCAGAAAGGCTAATGTTAGCGCAATGAGCCTTTTTCTTATCCAAGGTCTTTTCTCGGTCATTAAGGAAGCTTTATTGAAAGCATTCATTAATGAGGCCATGCCATTGGTCGCAAAATATGCTGCAAAAAGAAAACCGAAGGAAAGGAGACCGCCATTCTGGTTTTTAATAATATCCTCGAGGGTGGTTTCAACTACAAGGAATGCATTTTTAGGAATGACAACCGCTAAAAAATCCAGTAATTGTTCCTGAAAGTTGTTGATTGGGATATACGGAATTAATGTAAATAGAAAGATGATGCCAGGAAATATGGCCAACAAAAAACTATATGATAATGAAGAGGCCTTACTGACGATTGAATCTCTGGCGAGCTCCTGGAAGAAAAACACCGCTACAGTATAAAGGGGAAGTGAACCAAATCCTGGTAACACAACCCGTTTGCTCCATTCGATTAATCTAAAATAAGGTTCAAAATTTAATAGCCATTGGTGGAATTTCCCCATATCAATTAAAATATTTACTCATCTTATCCTGAAAGATCTGTGGCGGCATACAAGGTTTGTTCTTTTCCATATTGACAAATACCAATGTTGTCTCTCCTTGATTGAGTAACTCGCCACTTTCGTTAAAAAGCTCATATTCAAAAATAATACGGACCGCAGGTTTCTTACGAATCGTTACCCGGATCGTTATCAGATCATCATACTTGCCCGGTTTGAGATATTTTGTTTTCAACTCCGTGACAGGGAGCATAACGCCCATTTCTTCCAGCTCTTTATAAGATATCCCTGTACTTCTCAGCATTTCAGTTCTCGCTATTTCGTAAAAAGCAGCGTAATTACCATAATAGACATAACCCATTTGGTCTGTTTCTGCGTAGCGGACACGAATCTGATGGTCAAATACAAACATTATTTCTTGATATTTCTGGCATCTAACGCTTGTTGGAATTTTCGCGCATTTACCAGGTGTTCTACTTCTGTTTTTGCAAAATTATGGTAACCTGAGAAATCATCCTTTGCACACATATAGATATAATCATGTTGCTTAAAATTCAGAACTGCATCAATAGCAGCGATACTCGGGATAGAAATAGGCCCCGGGGGCAAGCCTCTATAGATGTAGGTATTGTAAGGGTTGTCCATTCTTAAATGTTTATTTAAGACCCTTCTGATCGTAAAATCATTGTTAGCAAAGATTACCGTTGGATCGGCTTGTAAGAGCATGCCTTTTTTAAGACGATTTAAATATAAGCCAGCGATCATGGGCATTTCGTCTTGGTGCAAAGCCTCTCCTTTAACGATAGACGCCAATGTACTAACTTGTTGTGGAGTTAGGTTAAGTGCTTTTGCCTTAGCAATGCGATCTGTATTCCAGAATTTTTTCCACTCATCATCAAAACGAGCAATAACCTTTTCTGGACTCGTATTCCAGTAAATTTCGTACGTATTTGGAATGAAAATTGAAATCAGGTTCTCTTTGGTAAATCCAAACTTTTGCGCTGTAGTTTCATCATTCAATACTGCAATAAATTGTGCTGAATCAGCCTCAAAGCTTTTGCCCAATAATGCAGCCATATTTTCTTTTAGCCTTACATTGGCAAATCTAAATTTCACAGGTTCCTGATAACCGCCCATCAAATTGCCTATCAATCGTCGATTGTTCATTCCGGGAGTTAATAAATAACGACCTGGTTTTACACTTTGTTCGTATTTTTTATATTGAGCAGCACGCTCGAATGAAGCGATATCATCTAAAAGACTAGAGTCTTGAATCGATTTGAGGACATCTTCATACTTTGCACCCTCATGGATGTAAAGGTATTTTTTCTCTCCCGAAACGTTTGAGGCAAAGAAAGCCTTATAAAATGTCCATGCAAAATACCCCCCGACAAGGATGACGATTAATGCAACAATTTTTAACCAACTTGGTATTCCTTTTTTATTTTCCATCAGAATTACTTTTTTATATCTGTGATAAAACCTTCACGGACATAGAACACAGATGATTCATGGCTTATGAAGGTTTCATGATCGCTTTAGAAGCCTAGACTATTTGCTTTATTTTCCTTTTTTTGCCCTGCTGCAGGCGCTGTATTTGAAGACTTGGCGGGAGGGGTGTTTGTTGTCGTTTTTGTCGTAGTAGCAGGCTTCGTTGCAACGGGCTTCACGGCAGGTGGATTCGACTGAGTCGGAGTTACCTGTGGTTTGGGTACAGTTGTAGACCCCGGTGTACCTGTTGTCGGTGAAGGCGCTGTCAACGAAAGTGTCACGTCTATTTTGGCGCCTAAGCTCGTTAATCCCTTTTCTACCCCTGGAGATTGCACACTGATCACCGCTGTTGTTGTGTCGGTTACGTTGGGGTCGTAGGTTACTGTCCCCAAGCCAAGTCCGGCGCCAGAAAGGGCAAATTTAGCTTCGTTCAATGGGAGTCCGATCAGATTAGGAATTTCAACTTCATTCGCCCCAAGACCATTGCCGAGGACAAGATCTATCCGTGAACCTTTTGGAATCATTCGGCCATTTCGAATGGACTGACCCGCAAATTGGGCATCCAGAACAATATCTCTAGCAATATCAGCAACATAAGAAGTGTCACCTATTTTAAGATTATGATTTTTCAAGATAGCTGTTGCTTCAATCAAAGTCTTATCTTTAATATTTGGAAAGGAGACTTCTGGAGCCACTTGGGTGATAATGGTCAGATAAATTGTTCGACCAGATTTCACGTGAAATCCTTGCTCGGGATCCTGTTCGATCACCAGACCCGGTTTGGCATCCATCTGATAAACAGAGTCAATTTGATATTCTAATCCAGCATCTTCCAGGGCTTGGATGGCTGCGTTGATATGGAGTCCCTTTATTTTCGGAACTGCGATAGATTCATCATGTTTAGTATATATTTTCAGCCCCACATATACCGCAAGAAATAGGCAGACTATCGCAATGAATGCGGCAATGAGATTTTTTCTGAACGTGGGTGTCTGAAGATATTGTACGACTTTGGACATTACTGTATTTGATAAAAATGAATTCTGCATAGAACCGCAATATTGAAGCCAATTTTGCAGAATGGTTAAATAAAATTATTCCTCACAAAATTATTCGTTTTTCCGTGTATAGCAAATTATATTTGCTATTCGAATCGCTAAAATTTATGAAAGCAAAAATAGCATTAATAACTGGAGGTTATACAGGGGAGGCCGAAGTTTCTTTTAAAAGTTCTGCCTTTGTCAATTCTCAACTCGATCATGACAAATACGATGTGTACCTGATTACCATATCAAAAGACGCATGGTTTTATACAGATAAAGATGGTCGGCAGTATCCGGTTCTGCGCGAAAGCTTTACCTTACCATTAAATGGAGAGACAATAAGTTTTGACTTAGCCTTTATTATGGTTCATGGTGTACCTGGAGAGGATGGAAGGCTACAGAGCTACTTTGATTTGCTGGATATTCCTTATACTTCATGCGATGCATTGACGTCAGCTTTGACGATGAACAAGGGTTACACAAAGGCAATATTAAGTGATATTCCTGAATTGCATCTGGCCAAATCTGTTTTATTGTTTGAATCGCAACGAGCGGAAGCAATAAGCACTGTAGAAAGTAACCTTTCTCTTCCATATTTTGTGAAGCCTAACGCTGGCGGAAGTAGTATCGGAATGACAAAGGTGAAAGAATCAGCTCAACTGCAGGAAGCTATTGACAAAGCATTCGATGCCGAGAATACGGGGAAGCAAGTGATCGTTGAGGAATTTGTGACTGGACGTGAGTTTTCCGAAGGAATTTTCCGTAATGCGAAAGGCGAATTGGTGGTGTTGCCTGCAACAGAGGTTCGTACGACACGTGAATTTTTTGATTTTGAAGCGAAATATATCCCTGGCTTGACCGAAGAAATTACACCGGCAGACCTGACGACAGAGCAGCAAGAACGTGCTGCCCGTATTCTGAGGGAAATTTATGTTAGGTTAAATTGTAAAGGCATGGTGCGTGTGGACTTCTTCCTGGAAAACGGTACAGATAAGTTTTACTTTATCGAGATCAATACAATTCCTGGGCAGACAGCACAGAGTTTTATCCCGCAGCAGGTGCGCGCCTTTGGCATGAAAGAAGGTGAGTTCTATTGTGAATTGATCGAAAGCGCTTTATTATCCGCTAAATAAAATAGATCAATTCTCACACAAAGGGGGCTTCCAATTTTTTGAAAGCCCCCTTTGTTATTTTCTGAAATCAAACTTGGATAAATCGGGTTTGATTTTCTTTGTTCTTTTTAATTCCTCCTGATAGATAAGCTGTCCGATGTTTTTCAAAAAGGGATAGGTGACCGTCTCGTATTCATAAATACCGTCATTGTAAATGCCGTTTTCATTAGACTGGACAACGACGGCAAGGAGAAACTCTACGCCATGTTCAAAATCCACGATATAGGCATTATCAATATTATAGCCATAGGAGTCACCATACTTATTGAAAATACGGATATTAGGGTTTAGCTTTGCATTTTTTTCGCGTCCATAGAAAAGTAATTTGCTATATGTTGGCCAAAATTCTGTCGTATCATATTTTGGGAAATCCGATTCAAATGGATAACGTGACATATAATCATAGAGTAGTGTATAATCCTCTTTTTGTAAATTAAACCTGTCTTTGCTTTTGAATGCTTCTGGAAAAAGTAATTTCTTCAAGATCAGCTGTTGATCCGCTAGCGCATAAACGTTTAGCCCTTCAAAACTCCATGGTTCGTGGATGAGTTCATCTTTATCATTCATGTAACCCTTTCCTTGAAGCGTATTGGCTAACTTGATATCATAGTCTTTGGGGTCAAATTGTGCTTGTTGCTGATAGATAATATGGTCACCACTATAGAAGGTGAAAGGATTGGTATGCTTCGCCCAGATTCCTTTGTCACCTATAGCAAGGCGGTTGACAATTCGGCTGTATTTGGTGCCACATTTTTTGAGTTTTGCATTTAGCTCAGCACGGCCAATAAATTCGAACAGCCTGTTTTGGGCATCATTGTCACTGGTCAATAATATTTTTTTTACATACTGAGCAATTGACGGAAGACCATTAACCGCAGATTCATCCACGGATACTTTAGTTTGTTTTTCAAAAGCAGAGTCAATGCGTAGGGGTGTATCTTTTGTAAGGCCCTTAATATGTAGTTCATTGATTTTTTCCAGAGCCAAAATCGCAGTCGGCAGTTTTACGGTGCTTGCTGGATAGAAATACCAATTGGGATTCAGTCGATAACTATAAGACCTGAAGTGTGGGATATTGGATTTATCACGATCAATTTGGGTGTACAAAATCTGCACTTCATTCCTCATCGGATGATTTAATATTTGTTGGAATAGATCAGGGCGACTCTGAAGTAATTTTTCCAAGTATACGGTATCTATCTTTTGAGCATAAGTCTTGGACATCAGCATAATGAAAACAAGAGATAAATATTTTAACATTCCAATAGTTATTTTCTTGTATACACTTCAAAGGTGTAGTCGAATGCATGCTTATCATCTGCCTGATGTGATTCTGAAGAAATCAGTTCCCATTCTTCCGATGATAGCTCAGGAAAAAACGCATCTCCCTGAATCGTTGTGTGTACACGTGTCAAAAGGATCTTGTTTGCCAATAGTAAAGCCTGTTGATAGATGTTTGCTCCACCGATGATAAATACCTCACGTTCGTCACGGCAATATAAAAGAGCCTCTTGGATACTGTTGGCAACATCAATATCCTCTCCTTGAAAATTAGCATTACGCGTGATGACGATATTTCTTCGATCCGGCAATGCCTTGCCTATGGCCTCAAAGGTTTTTCTACCCATCAGGACAGAGTGCTCAATGGTACTTCTTTTAAAATATTTAAAATCATTTGGTAAATGCCAAGGCATCTGGTTATTGATGCCGATCGCATTGTTTTCCGAGGCAGCTACGATTAATGTGATCGTTGGGTTACTCATTTTTGTGTCGTGTAGATTAGTCGTGTTGTGTAAAGTGATGTTGTGTAAAAGAGGGCTTCTTAACGGTTTTCCTAAACTGCAACTGGCGCCTTGATATGAGCATGTGATTCATAATTCAGCAATTCGAAATCTTCGAATTTGAAATCAAAAATATCTTTCACCTCTGGGTTTATCTTCATTTGTGGCAATGGCTTTGGATCACGGCTCAACTGTAGTTCCGTTTGTTCAAAGTGATTGCTATAGATATGTGCATCGCCCAATGTATGGATAAATTCAGCAGCTTCCATATCACAGACTTGTGCCACCATCATCGTCAAAAGGGCATAAGAAGCAATATTGAAAGGCACACCTAAAAATATGTCGGCGCTACGTTGATAAAGCTGACAGGACAATTGAGGCTTCATAATTCCCTTCTCAGGCTGTGCTGGTGCTACATAAAATTGAAAGAAAGCATGACAAGGAGGTAAGGCCATGTTTTCGATTTCAGCAACATTCCATGCCGATACAATAATGCGACGGGAATCCGGTGAATTTTTCAGCTGGTTGATAACCTGTGTGATCTGATCGATATGACGACCATCGGGTGTCGGCCAAGAGCGCCATTGTGAACCATAGACTGGACCTAGGTTCCCCTGTTCGTCAGCCCATTCGTCCCAGATACTGACCCCATTCTCTTTTAAATACTGAATATTGGTTTCACCTTTCAAAAACCAGATCAATTCATGAAGAATCGATCGCAAGTGCAATTTCTTTGTTGTTACTAGCGGGAATCCTTCCTGAAGGTTGAAACGCATCTGATATCCAAAGACACTTTTGGTACCTGTCCCGGTACGATCCGTTTTTACAACACCATTCGTATATACGTGTCTGAGTAAATCTAAATATTGTTTCATTTGTAAGTTTTATTTATTTAAATGCTTAATATCTGAGGTCTGTATCTGCATGTCCTACTGCTTACTATTATGGGTGTGTGATTTTAACTGGAGCCGCCGGATTTATGCTGTTCGGCTACAATTTCGCTTGCTAGAAGCATCTAGCTTAGATTAAAATTTACACGCCCTTCTATATCCAAATTGCATTAAAACCATAACCAGTGGATGCTGTATCTGTCTTTAGCTATAAAATTTAAATCTTCTAGCGCATCCAACCTTTCAAGATAGTCAAAACTAAGGAAAATCCTTATAACGAGAAAGTCAAAACTTAAAATGATAAGAGGGGTTACTGAAAAAAAAATGTAATTTTGCAAAATATTATGGAGAATAAAAAAGTAGCTTTTTATACACTTGGATGTAAACTGAATTATTCGGAGACATCATCCATAGGACGTTTATTTAAGGATGCGGGCTATGATACCACAGCGTTCAATAGCCGTGCGGACGTCTATGTAATCAATACATGTTCTGTAACGGACAATGCTGACAAGAAGTGTAGAAAAGTGGTCAAAGAAGCTTTAAAGCACTCTCCGAATGCCTATATTACCATTGTTGGTTGTTATGCCCAACTAAAACCTAGGGAAATCGCCGAGATTCCTGGTGTAGATATGGTATTGGGAGCTGCTGAGAAATTTAATATCATTGAACATATCAATGACTTGACCAAACAAGAAAAAACAATTGTTTATAACGGCCCGATTGATGAAACCAATCAATTTGTGTCAGCATATTCCATCGGCGACCGTACACGTACCTTTTTAAAAGTACAGGATGGATGTGACTATTCATGTACTTTCTGTACAATCCCTTTGGCACGTGGTGGAAGCCGCTCAGGAAAGATTGAAGAGATTGTCAAGCAAGCGGAAGAAATCGCTGCTTCAGGTGTAAAAGAAATTGTACTGACAGGGGTTAATATTGGTGATTTTGGTATTCGGGACGGGAAACGTGAAGACCGCTTCCTGGATTTGGTAAAAGCACTGGATGAGGTTGATGGTATTGATAGAATACGTATATCTTCAATTGAACCTAACTTATTATCCAATGACATCATCGAATTTGTTGCACAATCTAAACGATTTGTTCCACATTTTCACATGCCATTACAGTCAGGAAGCAACAAGATTTTGGGGCTGATGCGCCGAAGATATAAACGGGAGTTGTATACAGAACGTGTGGAATTTATCAAATCATTAATGCCGAATTGTTGTATAGGTGTTGACGTGATTGTTGGATTTCCTGGAGAAACACGTGAGGACTTTATAGATACCTATAATTTTCTGAACGATATGGATATTTCCTATTTGCACGTTTTTACTTATTCGGAACGTGAAAATACGATTGCAGCCCAAATGGAAGGAGCTGTACCGGGGGCACAACGTAGTGATAGAAGTAAGATGTTACATATTCTTTCAGAGAAGAAACGTCGCGCTTTTTATGAATCACAACTTGGAGCTCAGGGAGATGTCCTTTTCGAAGCAGATGAAAAAGATGGTTATATGCATGGTTTCTCCAAAAATTATGTTAAGGCGAGGACTTTGTATGATCCGTTATTGGTGAACGAGGTTGTACCAGTCAAATTTATGGAAGTAACAGATACTTGTGAAGTAGAAGTCGAGGAGGTTCCTGAAACATTAGCACATTAATTTTTTAAGAATTATACATTAACAAAAAGGGCAATCTTATAGAAGATTGCCCCTTTTTGTTAATGAAAAGCTCCATTCCAAGATCTTTCGATCATGGGTGATTTTCTATTCAATATGATGGTATAGCATGTCAGAGATCATGTTTTGAAATGTACGTTTTTGATTAGTGTGTACTGCTTTTTGCTGCATTTAACCAGATCACTGTCCCTAAAATCAAAAGAACACCGATCCATTGTACAAACGAAACAGATTCATGTAATATAAAATAAGACATACAGGTAGCTACCGGTAATTCTGCAGAACTTAATATTCCACCTAAAGAGAAGCCTGTTTTTGGTAAACCATAAGCGAATAGCAATGGTGGAATGACGGTGCCAAATAAAGATAGGATCAGTCCAAAATGCATAAAATTAGCATCAAATTGACCATTAAATAAATAGTTCGGTGGAAATAACGTGAAAATCAAAATACAGGAACCAGTTACCATGATTGCACTTTTTTGTATTGGATGGTAATCATTGCCCACACGGCCATTCACGATCATAAAAACCGAATAAGCGGTAGCGGCCAAGAACCCAAAAAATAGACCAGTTAAGTTGAGATCCTCTAATCCTTTCTCAATGAGCCCTGTTGCCAATAATGTTGCAATCAATACGATACCAATACCGATCAAGTTGTTTTTTGATGGTTTTGTTTTGAAAAAGATAAATTCAATGACCACGCCGATCCATATATACTGCATCAGTAGGACAATAGCAAGAGATGCCGGCACCAGCTGTACACATTTATAGTATAAGACACTCACGAGCCCTGTTGATGTACCACTGATCAATATTTTGACCCAAGATGATTTTTTAGTTGAAGATTGAAAGGATTTTCCAGAAAATAGTTTGATCACGATAAAGATAAGCCAAAGCATAAGCATGCCAAATAATACCTGAATCCCTGTTACCTCTCCTAAAGTAAGCCCCTGACCATATGCTTTTTTTACAAACGTTGATAGTATCCCAAAACTACTCGCACCTAAAAAGACGGCTAATGCACCTTTTAATTTTTCCATTCTCAAATAAACTAGGCGGCAAAGTTACGATTTCTGGACAATTCTTTTTCCGATCCTACGTTCTTGGTAGGGAAAAAGAATAGATCCGCAGCTATTGAGGATAGTTGAACTAAAAGCTTCAATGAAGATCAATCAATCCTAATTACTCAGTGCATGGAAATAATCCTTTATGAGGAATAGCTTATAAATAAAATAAGAAGAATGAATAAATTGTTTGTTATGAAGGGGGTAAATAGGTTGTATATCAGGGGCAATTTATTTAAGTTTGTCTTACAGGAAAGTAAATCGAACATAATGATTGCTAAATCTTATTTTATCTTCTTTTTAAGCGCACTACTATTCTTGAGCAGTTGTTCAACGAAAAAAAAAGTACTTACCTCTGGTTCCCGTTCCTCCAGTGGTTCGGTGTTGACAGATGCAAGTTCAGCGCGGGGAAAAACCTTTTCTGGATCTCGTCTTGATAATTATGCCTCATTACTGAATGTAAATACGAAGAAGCTAAACCCACAGCTCTATTCATTTATCGACGACTGGATGGGAATACCGCATCGAATGGGGGGACAGACCAAAAAGGGAGTGGATTGTTCGGGTTTTGTTAATCTGTTATATATCGAAGTCTACAAAGGTAATCTTCCGCGGACATCACGAGATATGGAAGGAGTTGTGAAAAGAAAGAAGCCTGAGAAATTGGAAGAAGGTGATTTGGTGTTTTTTTCTTTCGGTAAAAATGGAATTGACCATGTGGGTGTATACTTACACAACAATAAATTTGTTCATGTCTCAACACGCAAAGGGGTTATTATATCAGATCTGACGGATAGCTGGTACGCCAAAACTTTCGTTGATGCAGGTTCTCCAAAGATCTAACAAGGTGAAATCCATGTAGGTTTTATGTCATATCTTGATATAAACTTTTATACCCTATATAAATCCTTATTTTTGTCAAAATTTTATAGAAATGACAATAAAGAGTAAGAAGATTTTTTTAGGCCTTTGTATTATTGTGCCATTTTTAATGTATTGTGTTTATTATTATAGCAATATGATTAAAAACGCACCATTCCGTTTTGCTGATTTTGAATCAATTGAATTCAAATATGGCGAACCGAATCATATGGTCAATGAATATAATTCAAAAACGCGTATCTATAAATATTTGGACAAACAAGATTCTTTAATTACGGATACTGTAAAGTTCACAAAAGATGATCTATTATATTTGCATCGCAAAGCAATGGAATTAGGGTTTTGGAATTTGGATACAGATATGACAGGTCCAGAATGGAAAAAGGACTCCATAAATTCTAAAGTACCTCGTTTTTATCTGGAATATAATTACAAAGATAAATCGAAACGTGTGACTTTGGATGCAGACTTTGCGGGTAACCCGCGGATGCATGATGCCGCCAAATCGATGATAGACGAAGTAAATCGTATGTTGGCGACTGCCCAAGCAAGATAATAACAATAAGTATATTTGTTGAGAGAAGGAGAGATCAAGCATTTGGTTTCTCCTTCTTTTTTTAGCTCTTTTTCCGTTTTAATGGGGAGCTTATTCGATTCCGCTTTGTCTTGATTGAGTTAACCCATTAACCTACCGTCACTAATTGAAAGATCAGATTGATGAACGAATTCGGAGGTACAACAAAAACGGTGTTTTTAGAGGAAATGGACTTGGAGATTCTTATAATAATTAAATGAGATCCTTTATCGATAAACCAAATTGTTCAAATAATTTCGTGCCATTATAATCCTAAAATTTGAATGCAATGATGTTGGAAAACCTTATATCAAGTGGAGGGCAAATTCATAATAAACAGTAAACTAACAGGGATTTGATACGGACCTTATTCGGACTTCACTCGGACCTCATTCGGATAAACACGTATAAAGCCCGATTTAAATCCCTACTATATAATAACTAATTAAGTATTATTTGTTAAGTTGCTCACTCTTTGATAGGGGTTTATATTTACGAATCCTTTATATTCAATTGATATTGTCTTAATGCTAATAAGGTACTTTAGCGGCAAAAATAACGTTCGATATGAAAACATTTATGGCATTGGCGATTTCTTTAGCGCTGACCCAGACAGTACAAGCACAAGAATTTGCAAAGGGAAAAGTTTTTCTAGATGTAAACAGAAACGGAAAATTAGATAAGAATGAGAAAGGGATAGCATCGGTTTCGGTCAGCAACGGTCGCGAAGTTGTTGCTACAGATAAAGATGGTAACTATCAATTACCAGTTGGAAATGATAATATCATTTTTGTCGTCAAACCTTCGGGATATGCAGTACCCGTAGATGAAAATAACCATCCAAAATTCTATTATATACACAAAGTCAATGGTAGCCCAACATCAAAATATCCGGGTGTTACTGCAACGGGTAAAATCCCGACCAACGTGAGCTTCGCTTTATATCAAGAAGAAGAGCAAGCTAATTTTTCCGCCTTTGTCTTTGGTGACCCACAAGCATATACTGAGGAAGAATTGGGATTTTTTAAGGATGGCATCATTAATGAAATCCCAGACAAATCTGTCGCGAAATTCGGAATCAGTCTAGGAGATTTGGTGGGTGATGATTTGTCTCTTCAGCCAAAATACAAGTCGGTAATTTCTACGATGGGACTACCTTGGTATAATGTCATGGGAAATCACGATATGAATTATGATGCCAAAATCGACAGCCTTTCTGATGAGTCTTTTGAGCGTACTTTTGGCCCTAATAATTACTCTTTTAACTATGGGAATGCACACTTTATTGTATTGGACAATATTATCTATCCCAATCCACGTACCGGAAAAGGATATTTAGGTGGTTTTCGGCAAGATCAATTGGATTTTGTTGAGAATGACCTAAAGCAAGTAGCTAAAGACAAATTGATTGTCCTTTCGTTCCATATCCCATTATATCATGAAAACTCTAATGTGTTTCGCAATGAAGACAGACAGCGTCTTTTTGATATTTTAGCTCCCTTTAAGCACACTCTCTCGCTGTCGGCACATACACATTTTCAACGTCAATATTTTTATGGACAGAAAGATGGCTGGAAACAGGAACATGCGCATCACGAATATAATGTCGGAACCACATCAGGAGATTGGTATTCAGGTGAACTAAATGACAAAGGAATTCCGGTCTCTACCATGCGGGACGGTACGCCAAAGGGTTATGCCGTTTTGAAAATTGAAGGTAATCAATACAGTTTCGATTACAAAGTGGTAGGCAAGCCAGCAAGCTATCAGATCGATATTTATGGCGCTTCTATAGTACCAGAAAAGTATACGAAAAGATACCCGATTTACGCAAACTTCTTCATTGGTAGGGAAGGTGATAAAGTGGCTTATAGAATTAATCAAGGAGATTGGAAAGAGATGGAATATGTTAATGAGAGTGATCCCGCTTTCTTAAAGTCGCTAGCGAAATACGATACCGCCGAAAAACTGATGACAACTCGCCGCCCTTCCAATCCAGAAAAATCCAGCCATCTGTGGGTAACGAATTTGCCGAAACTTAAAACGGGAAAATATCAGATCGAAATTAGGGCAATAGATATGTTCAACAGAGAACATTTCGCGACGAAAAGTATTGAGGTAGAATAATTGAGTATTTACTATTTCAGGAAAAGGCAATCTTCGGATTGCCTTTTCTTTTGAAACACAGCAGTATCCCTATTGCGATAGGGGTAAGGAATTAATCGGAGAACAATGCTAACAGATTTGATTCACAATCTTATGGGATTGGTTCAGTTGACGAGCCAACATTTATTTTAAGCTCATTGAAGTATAATTTATTGATAAAAGACGCGAATTAAATGATTTAAATAACTATTTGTCGAATTGTTTTAAGTTTAAAGTTAGCTTAAGATGGACTTAACATAGCAGTCCTATATTTGTGTAGAGTAATTTTTGATTCATAAAGAGTTAGGGTTAATGTGTAGATCTGTTGTGAAACACGTCTAAAAATTTAGTTTGTTTTTAAAGTGAAAAGGTAATCTCCCCGGATTACCTTTCACTGTTTTTATGGATTACACTTGTTATTGGCACTAATTCAATATACTGATTTTTTGTGCTCTTATAAATTGTCTAAAATCATCCGAAGCAGGATTTTCAAATATTTCGAGGTCAAAATATTTTGTAGCGGCAAACAGATGGTCAAAAACATCGGATACAATGCCTTCATAATATTCCCAGCGTATATCATTGACAAAAAAGTAAAGTTCGATTGGTACCCCATGTTCGGTCGACGCCAACTGCCGTACCATTAAGGGCATGGTTTTATGGATATGGGGATTCTCACGGAGGTAGGTAAGTGCATAGGCACGAAACATACCCAGATTGGTCATTTTCCTGCCGTTAATTGGATTGGAAGGATCAATCTGATGAATGCTGTTAAATTCATCTATTGTTCTCGCACGGTCTTCGATATAGGGGCGGAGAATCTGTATATTCTTTAGTCCTTCGATCTCTTCATTATCTAAAAACCGGATCGTGGAAATTTTAATATTTATAGCTCTTTTTAGGCGCCTTCCTCCAGATTGCTGCATGCCCCTATAATTCTTAAAGGAATCCGATAATAAGGTATGTGTTGGGATTGTTGTGATGGTCTTGTCGAAGTTTTGCACTTTAACATTATTGAGATTGATTTCCTTTACGGTTCCGTCGGCTCCGTATTTAGGCATTTCTATCCAGTCGCCTACACGTATTGAATCATTGGCTGAGACCTGTATACTGGCGACAAAACCTAGGATGGTATCTTTGAAGACCAGCATCAGGATCGCTGAGGCAGCACCTAGTGATAAAAGAAATGACCATGGAGAACTGCCTGTTAAGATCGAAAAACAGATGGTACCACCAATAAAGAGCATGATGATCTGGCAGACTTGTAAATAGCTTTCTAATGGTTTGTCCGCAAAGGATTTTTTTGTTCTTAATATATCCCGAATACTTTTTAATAAGGAATGTACGATAAGCAAACTGACAACCGTAGTGGCAATCGCCAACAATTTGTTGATGTTTTCTTTCCAGTTTGGGAAACCCATGAAAATAACGGGTATGATATATTGTGCGACCAATATGGGGACAAAATGGGCAATCAGTTTTAACGTTTTATTCCGAATCAATAAGTCATCAAATCTGTTGGTGCTTTTTCGGATCGCTTTGATCGTTAATAATAAGAGTGTTTTTTTGCTGAAATAATCAACAATGATCAAAAATAAGACAACCAACAACAATAAAATAATTGAGTTGATAAAATGGTTGGTTTGGTTATCCAAACCAAGATTTTTAATCCATTGAAAAGTCCAGTTATAAATTTGGGATTGAGAATCCTTCAACAATTCTGTTGCTGTGTTTTGCATCCTGCAAATATACAAAAAGCCGCATTTGCGGCTTTTTGTTATTTTTAATTTTGCGATTCACGCTCATGTTTATGTCTAAAGAATACTGCGAAGAGAACTGCTATAATCAGCGTGTAGATGGCAAAGGCAAGCCAGATATCATGCCAATCCTTGAGCATGAGACTATTGTTCAGCGTCCCGTCAGGTAATAAAGAGATACTTTTTTCCTTCAGAAAATTAAGGAAATGCGTATCATTGATATTGGTATCCAGATATTGGGCAAGATCTTGTCCATTTTGAAAGCTTTTGGTGAAATAATGGTCGATAATCCACCCTGAAGCGAAACTGCCAAATACAGCACCAAAGCCATTTGTCATCATCATAAATAAACCTTGGGCAGAACTACGAATTCTAGAAGTCGTAGATGTTTCTACAAATAAAGAACCCGAAATATTGAAGAAGTCAAATGCCATTCCATAGACGATACAAGAAAGTACAATCATCCATAAGCCACCTGCCGGATCCCCGAACGAGAATAGTCCAAAACGTAATACCCAAGCAAACATAGATATCAACATGACTTTCTTAATACCAAATCTTTTTAGGAAAAATGGGATTGCCAGAATAAAAAGTGTCTCTGATATCTGCGAAATCGACATGATGATCGTTGAGTATTTCACAACAAAAGATTCCGCAAACTTCGGGTAGAATTTAAATTCGTCCAGAAATACATCTCCATAGGCATTAGTTAATTGCAATGCAGCGCCTAAGAACATGGAAAATATAAAGAAGAGAGCCATCTTATAGTTTCCAAATAATTTAAAAGCTTCTAATCCTAATAGTTGTGTCCAAGACGCATTTTCCTGTTGTAATTTTTTGGGAGGACATTTTGGTAATGTAAAGGCATATAAGCTCAAGGCTAAGGCCGCTGTTCCGGCAATATAAAATTGATATGCTGTAGCTTTATTGCCTGTTAGATTTGTAATCCACATCGCTACAATAAATCCGATGGTACCGAAAACTCGGATAGGGGGAAATGCTTTGACCAGATCGTAGTTGTTTTCATTCAACGCTGTGTAAGCGATTGAGTTGGACAGGGCCAATGTAGGCATGTAGAAACACATTGCTGCGAGCATCGCATAAAAAAAGGTGTTAGGGTCATTTACCTGCGGTAGATAAAAAAGAACAGCAGCATAACATAAATGAAGAATAAAATATAGTCTTTCAGCATTTATCCAGCGGTCTGCAATGATCCCCATTAGTGTTGGCATAAATAGCGAAGCTATTCCCATTGTCGCGAAGATAGCACCGAATTGTGTGCCATCCCATTGCTTTGTGCCAAACCAATAGTTCGCTATTGTAATCAACCATGCTCCCCAGACAAAAAACTGAAAGAAGCTCATAATGGTCAATCTTAATTTAATAGACATAAAACGATATTATTTAGAGTTTTTGTTTCGCTTTAGAGAGAGGTGTTATTTTCTTTTGGAAATTTCATCCCTAATCAACGCTGCTTGCTCGTAATTCTCTTCCGTTAATGCTTGGTTGAGTGCTTGCTCCAATTGTTCGTCTGTCAACGAAGAAAAAGGGTTGTTAGGGGATTGGGAAGGAGTCTTTTCTTCGACCTCAACCATATTGGGATCCTGTACTTTGTTGGCTTTGTCCAGGTTTTCCAAAAATGCGAATTCATGTCCCTCAATAATGATTCCCGCAGATGACATGATAAATTCGTAGGCGTAAATTGGTGCTTCAAATCGTACGGCTAGCGCAACGGCATCGGAGGTTCGTGCATCAATTTCAACCATTTTGTTGCCGTCAGAACAAATAATCTTCGCATAAAAAATACCCTCAATCAGGTTATAGATGAGTACCTCAACGAGTTTAATACCAAAAGATTCCGCGAAAGATTGAAATAGGTCATGCGTAAGGGGGCGGCTTGGAATCATTTTTTCTATCCGAATAGCAATAGCTTGAGCTTCATGGCTACCAATAATGATGGGCAATCTTCTGTTGCCCTCCACTTCTCCCAATACTAGGGCATAAGCCCCAGACTGTGTTTGACTATAGGATAAACCAACGATATCTAATCTGATTTTCTTCATTTTAATTCCAAAGCGGTCTACAAACTTAGATAAATTTGCTTTTATATGCAATTATAATTACGTTCTGTATGAAACAAATTTATCGATTTCTCCTTAGCAATTAAGACCTTTTTGAATGAGGAGGATGCAATTATTTAAAGGCAAAACGAAAACTCCCCATTCATTTTTTTAATGAATGGGGAGGAAATATGGTATAAAAAGCTTAGCTACCTTTGTAAGCTTTTAATGCTTGTGTCAATTTGGGTACAATATCAAAGGCATCACCAACGATACCATAATCAGCAACTTTGAAGAACGGTGCTTCGGGATCCTTGTTGATGACAACAATAGTTTTCGATGAGCTGACTCCAGCCAAGTGTTGAATGGCTCCTGAGATACCAATTGCGATGTAGAGATTAGGACTCACAACAATACCCGTTTGGCCAACGTGTTCCGAATGGGGACGCCATCCTGCATCAGAAACAGGTTTTGAACATGCTGTAGCGGCACCAAGGACATCTGCTAACTCTTCGATCATTCCCCAGTTTTCAGGGCCCTTTAGTCCACGGCCTGCGGAGACAACGATTTCTGCCTCAGGCAATGAAACTTTATCTGTCGCGCGTACAATCTCCTTAACAATTGTAGAGAAGTCTGCTTGGGCAACATTTGCCGTAAATGATTCAACCACTGCAGTGCCTCCGGTTTCCTTGGTTTCATAGGCATTGGGGCTAAGGGAAATGACTTTGGTTGCTGCGGTCAATTCTACTGTGGCAAATGCTTTATTTGAAAATGCGGTCTTTTTAACAATTAATTTTTCGCCTTCGATAGTTGGTAGGGATAGCGCGCCATCCGCAAGAGCTGCATGGAGTTTCGCAGCAATCCGGGGAGCAAGACCTTTACCCGAGAATGAATTGGAAAGTACAAGCAGGTTAGCTCCTATGCTCTTGACAGCCTCAGCGATAATGCTTGCATAGGCCTGATTGACGAAAGAGGAGAGTTGTTCATTATTGACGGTGAGTACTTTGGAAGCACCATAGCTGCCCAGAGCAGCAAGTTCATCCTGTGCAACATTACCAATAGAAATGGCAACAAGATCAGTGTTTGTATTATCAGCGATGGCTTTCGCATAAGAAACTACTTCAAAAGCAGACTTTTTGAATTTTCCATCGGTATTTTCTACATATACTAGTATTGACATAGTTTTTTCGGAATTTAATGATTAAATAACTTTGGCCTCATCATGTAATAGAGAAACCAGTTTCTCAACTTCTGCAGCATCAACGAGTTTTACAGTACCGCGTGGAGCTGGAGTCTCATAATTAACAATGTGGGAAAGTGTATCAACTGCGGATGGTTCCAGCACATCCAATGGTTTGGTACGTGCACTCATAATACCACGCATATTGGGTATCTTAGGCTCGGCTACTCCTTCAGCTGTGCCAATAACAATGGGAAGTTTGGCGGTTACAACTTCTTTTCCGCCTTCTATTTCACGTTCAATACTGACGGTATCAGCAGCTATATCGACCTTTTTGGCAATTGACACGGATGGTATATTCAGCAATTCGGCAACAATTGCACCGACCTGAGCACCATTATAATCGATGGATTCTCGTCCGGTTAAAATCAGATCAAAAGCATTGTCCTTTGCGTAATTTGCGATTTGATTGGCCACAAACCAGGCATCTCTGGGAATAGCATTAATACGGACGGCATTGTCTGCGCCTATAGCCAATGCTTTGCGAATGGTCGCATCGGTGGATGCATCTCCAACATTGATGACAGTCACTGTTCCTTTTCCTCCTTCAGCCAATTCAACTGCCTTGGAAAGAGCAATCTCATCATAAGGGTTTATAATAAACTGCACCCCAGCTGTATTAAAGGCCGTGTTGTCATTTGTAAAAGTGATCTTCGATGTAGTGTCAGGGACATTACTTATACAAACTAATATTTTCATATACGATTGGTTTTACCCAAACTTACTATATTTTCTCTCAAATAAAAAGCCCCGAACCGCTTAAAATTTTGTCTCATGGCTCACTTGTGCCGTTGTGATATTTTTAATTTGTACTACTTGAATCTTGTTATTTTTGCTGTATTTATAATTTTTTGAGTTATTTTGTTTGTGTTTGTTAAATTTTGATTGATTAAATATTCTTTTTTTTAATGAGGATCATAAGTCAGTATAGTGTCATTTTATATGCTAGCATAGTATTTTTACTTCAACGAATTGCTCAGACTCTCCCATTTAATGTTCAATTGCTTGGAGCAAACTAGCAACATAACTTTGTTATTTGTTTGATGAGGTTAAAAAGTTAGTCGTTTTTATAATCACTTTCAGCACGGTACTATACGGTACTATTATTATTGTGTATGAAGCGACCATGATTTAGATTTCATTGCTGAGATATAGAAGAAATTTAGAAGATTAAATTGAGTACGCTTCACTTGATTAATCCAAGCGCAGTGTGTTGATTTATGGCATAGCAGCTACCTGGTAATTAAAAATAATTGTTTACAGATAAACGCAATTTTAGTTAAATTTGAAATAAAAAAGATATGTCAACACGATTGGATCAACTCAACGAATTTTTGAAAGAGAGCCCCGAAGATCCTTTTTTAAAATATGCTATTGCTGCCGAGTATCTGAAGCTGAATGACGAGCAGGAAGCTCTGTCCAGATTTGAAAAGCTGATAGAAAACCATCCCGATTATGTGGGAACATATTATCATCTGGGAAAATTATATGAAAAACTGGACAAACAGGAACCTGCAATTACAACATATAAAAATGGAATTGAAATAGCCCGCAAAAGCCGTAATTTCCATGCATTGGGAGAGTTACAGGGAGCTTTGTCATTTTTAGTAGAGGATGACGATGATGATTTTTAATCCATTCTAAATTTTTGGTATCTAATTTGTTATGAATTTTAAGGGTGTAACTATTAGATGCTGATTTTTTTGAATTTGGAATGAGATGAAAAGGTTTATTTGGACAGTGGGATTGTTGGTAATGATTGTATTGGGGGGATGTGATAATCCCAAACAGAGTGTGGCTGCCTATAAAGATAATTTGCAAGAATTAAAGGGAAGGGACAGAGCAGAAGTTGTGATCGGAGAATATAAAGGGGTGATGCCCTGTGCCGACTGCGATGGCATAGAAACATTGATATCATTACACAAAGACAACTCCTATAAATATTCGTCCAAATATCTCAATAAAAGTGATGATGTTTTTGTGCGTGAAGGAAAATGGAAATTGGATGGAAACATTATTACACTGGACGGCGTTGATTACAAATTCAAATTAGGCAACCATTTCTTAAGCCAGTTGGATCTATCGGGTAATGATATTACAGGGGATATCTCCAAATACTATGTGCTGACGAAAAACTGAAATTTATTGAACGATATAATACCTATATAGAAAAAAACCGAAGAGAATTCTCTTCGGTTTTTTTTGTTTAGTAGACTTATTGCTATTTATTTTTTGTACAAAGTTCTTTTAAGGTTGATACAACAAAATCCACTTCTTCTTTTGTGTTGTTTTTGCAAAAGGAGAATCTGACCGATGGACGGTCTGAATTTGTTTTAATAGCCCCTAGTACATGTGATCCAATATCGGTTCCTGAACTACAGGCGCTTCCTCCGGAACAGGATATGCCCGAAATGTCAAGATTGAATAGCAACATGTCAGCAAGATCACTGCAAGGGAAGGATACGTTTAGTACCGTATATAGCGATTTATTAGGCTCGATAACACCATTGAAATCAATATCTGGAATCGCTTTTTGCAGCTCTTCAATCATATGCGATTTAAGCGATTGGATATAGGCTTGATGTTCTTCCATATGTTCATAGGCAAGTTCTAAAGCTTTGGCTAGTCCCGCTATACCATAAACGTTCTCAGTTCCGCCACGCATATTCCGCTCCTGAGCTCCACCATAAATCAATGGTTTGATTTTATTATTTGCATTGATATAGAGAAAACCTACACCTTTTGGTCCGTGAAACTTGTGCGCTGCACCTGTAATGAAATCAATTTTAAGATGACCTAGATCATGCGGGTAATGGCCCATGGTCTGTACGGTATCGGAGTGGAATATCGCATTGTATTGTTGGCATAATTCCGATATACGTTGGATATCATTCAGGTTGCCAATTTCATTATTGGCGTGCATAATGGAAACAAAGGTACGGGGATTGCTACTTAAGAGCTCCTCCAGTTGATTCAGGTCCAGATTCCCCTTGTTGTCCACATGAAGCAGATCAAGATGAACTTTTCCCTGTTTCTCAAGCTCCTCCAAAGTATGTAGAACGGCATGGTGCTCTATCGGTGAGGTAATTGCATGTGTGATACCGAAGTCCGTGATCGAACGTACGATCGCCATATTATCGGCTTCGGTTCCACCCGAAGTAAAGAAAATTTCTGCCGGAGATACATGGAGTAGGTTGGCGATTGTTTTCCGTGCTTTTTCTACGATTGTTTTTACTTGTCTTCCGTGACTGTGGATAGAAGATGGATTTCCAAAATTGTTATCCATGACATCTACCATTACTTTTATAACTTCAGGATCTAAGGCTGTAGTCGCAGCATTGTCAAAATATACTTGCATGATGCAAAATTACAAATCTCAAAAGTAAATCAATTGCATTAAATGACTTATTTTCATCATAATTTAGTCGTTTTTTTCTATTGGAGGGCTGAATAAGGATGGAGAGCTTTTCGATTGAAATCAGAAGGCCAAAAAAAAGTAAAAGTGGATTCGTAGCGAATCGGATATTTGATATGGAATAGCAAGGGAATGTGGAGGGAGATAGGGACAAACTGCTTGTCCAGAGATTAAAGTGAACCCCAAAAGCTTTTATTTAACTTTTGGGGTTCACATCACCTATAACAAAACATCTATTTGAGTAGAGGAACTAGCTGTATTTTTATAGTAACCTTGGATGGCGTTTGCGTACGATTATGATAAGAAATCCAGCTAGCGCGATCGCTAGACCTAGATAGGCAGCGATATCGCCGACTTTGGTGTATGTTGTGATCTCTTCGTTCAGATTGATTTCCTGATTCAACGCTGCGGGTTCCCACCATTTTGTCTGCTGTATAATATCACCCCGTTGATTGATAAAACCGGAGATTCCAGTATTTGCAGACCGGGCGACCCAGCGCCGATTTTCGATGGCCCTTAATTTTGCATATTGCAAATGTTGGTCTTTTCCGGAAGTATTGCCCCACCAGCCATCATTGGTGATGATCGCAATAAACTGTGCTCCTTTTTTAACATATTTTGCCACATAATCCCCCCAGATAGATTCATAGCAGATAACGGGAGCCGCACCAATACCGCTTTGTGCATAGAAAACCGAAGGTTCCGCTTGCTTTCCATAGCCACCTGTTGTACCTCCAAATGCTTTAAAAAGCGGTTTCAAAAAATTCATGGCAGCACCAAAGGGCATCTGTTCTACACCAGGAACCAATTTAGATTTATGGTAAAATTGCAGCTTGGATGAGTAATCGATCAATGTTGCTGCGTTAAAGTTGTCCTGGTAAATATTTGGGGCAATTTCACGTGCAGTTGCTGTCTTTGCATAATTGTATAATTGATAACTTTCGATGCCCGATAAGATATTACCATTTTTGTATTGATCCAAAAATTTTAGAATCCGTTGATAGGAATACGTTTCACGCAGGTTTTCTTCATCAAAATCACCATTTTGGGAAAGGGCAGTTTCAGGCCAGATAAAAAATTCCGTATTTGGTTTGGCTACTGAACTTGATAGTGAAAACAAGGTGTTTAATTGCTCCTCAGGGCTAAGCTGAAACTTGATGTAAGGGTTCACATTTGGTTGCACCACCACCACCTGGGCTGGGTTTTGGTGCTCCTCGTAATTGAAGTAGCGAACCAGTGAATAGACCGTTGGAACGAATAAGACCAGCGCTAGACAAAGGATGGGAACTATGCTATTTTTAAGTTGGTAGATACCTTTTCGATTGAGGTAGAGCATAAATGCTAAAATATTGACCAACCAGATCCATATTGATCCCCCGTATACACCGGTGATGTCGTACCATTGAATCAATTGATGAAAATTAGCAAAGCCATTGCCTAAAGTCATCCACGGAAATGCAAGATCCCAAGTAGCATGAAGAAATTCATAACTGATCCAAAATCCCATTAATCCAAAAAGGGATAACAGTAGTGAAGTTTTACGTCTTAATCGATAGTACAAGGTGAACGCTAAGGCCATTAATGCAGCGCCCAGACAGAAGGGGATCAAACTGATCAAAATCGCTGCAAAAGGAGGCATAACTGCAGAGATGGAATTGTATACCCAATAAATGGATGCGGTATTCCAAATGACTGCCGTCAGACCTGCCGTTAGAAAGATCTTTTTACCTTTCTTTTTAATTGTATCATTACGGATGATATTTTCCAGCGCAATCAATAAGGGTAAAAACCCGGTAAAAAGCAATACGCTGGAATAGGGGATGGGAGGCCAACCCAACCACAATAAAAAGGCACTTAAAAGTGCCAATAAATAGTTGTTCTTCACAATATCCACTTATTTTTATAAACTGGATAAAACTTCTCTTTTCTTTTGTTCATATTCATCTTGTGTGATGAGTTGCTTGTCAAAGAGTGTCTTTAGTTTTTTTAGCTTTAAGGTAATTTCATCCTCCTCTTCTTCGATAGTTGGAGTCACAGGAGCGGAAATAGGTGCCGCAGGTGGAACCACTGGTGCCGAGAAAACAGGTTGTGCTACTGGCGCAGGAGTGGTAACGACCGGTGCTGCTGTTGAAACTGGTACTGGAGTCGGCTGATTGTCTTCAGGCTTCTCAACGAGAACCTCCCGAGGGCTGCTCGGGGCGATTATGATCTTTTCCTTTTCAGCAGCTAGCTCTGCTTTTTTATAATTTTCAAGAGCAGCTTTAATATATTGGTAGAGTTTTCTGGCTTGAACTTTTGGAATATAGTCAATACTTAAGTTTTCTCCAGTAAAAGGAATGACGGTGACCTTTGAACCAAAGATCTCTTCTTTGAAGGCAATATCTTTAATATCCTGCCATCCGAAAATTTCAAAATCAGTCGCTAAGCCCAATTTGGTGAATTCACACATAAAAATGCGCTTATTACTAATGGTGATACTGTCCGGTAAAATTGTCACCGCAGGTTTTTTCTGTACCGCGATATAATCTATTTTTTCTCCTGGAGTAAGCATGTCCTGGACTTTAGTAATCAATTTTTCAATGATTTTTATATCCTGTCCATCTTGTGCAAATTGTTCCATGTTCATGTCAAATACGTTTTATTAATCAAAGATTGTCAAAATTTATTCCAATCCACCTACACAAAATACAAATTCTCCTTTAATTGGATTGTTTTCAAAGTGTAATTTTAAATCAGTTAATGTTCCGCGGACATTTTCCTCGTATAACTTGCTCAATTCCCTCGAAATCGAAGCTTGTCTCTCTGCACCGAAAACAGTAATAAACTCTTCGATTGTCTTGAGGATGCGGTGTGGTGATTCGTAGAAAATCATTGTTCTCTTTTCTTCAGCTAAAGCCTTGAGACGAGTTTGGCGTCCCTTTTTAACAGGAAGGAATCCTTCAAAACAGAAACGGTCATTTGGTAAACCTGAGTTTACAAGTGCCGGTACGAAAGCGGTGGCACCGGGTAGACATTGTACCTCCAACCCTTCTTTAAGAGCAGCCCGTACCAATAGAAAACCGGGATCAGAGATCGCTGGTGTCCCCGCATCTGAAATGAGGGCAATTTTTTGGCCTTCTTTCAGAAACTTTATGATTTCGGAAACCGCTTTGTGCTCATTATGTTGATGATGTGCAAATACCTTTTTATCGATGCCAAAATGCTTTAAAAGGGGAGCACTTGTTCTTGTATCCTCTGCTAAGATGATGTCTACTTCTTTCAGAATATTGACTGCACGAAAGGTCATGTCCTCCAGATTGCCAATAGGTGTTGGAACTAAATATAACATGGTCAAAGTTAAGTTTTTTTTACTATATAATATGTGCTAAAACATTCTGTCTATTTTGGAGTTATTTTCTATATAAATGCAATAATAAATTATGCAAAACATTGAAAAAATACAGGCACATCTAGGTGCAGAATCAGATTATCTATTAGCGTTTGACAAACCAGCAGTTTCCAAAACGATGCTCCATCTTCCCGAAACTACTTTTATTGATCAGGTATATGGTGCCAGTGATCGCACGCCGCAGGTATTGCGTAGCCTGGGACAACTTTTCGGAACCGGGCGGCTTGCCGATACTGGGTATCTGTCCATATTGCCGGTAGATCAGGGGATCGAACACAGTGCAGGTGCTTCTTTTGCTCCCAATCCCCAATATTTTGATCCGGAGAATATCGTGAAATTAGCATTGGAAGGAAACTGTAATGCCGTAGCCTCGACTTTTGGCGTTTTAGGGGCAGTATCACGAAAATATGCGCACAAGATTCCTTTTCTGGTCAAAATCAATCACAACGAATTGTTGACCTATCCCAACCGTGCTGACCAAATTCTGTACGGAACGATACGCGAAGCCTGGAACATGGGAGCGGTAGCAGTTGGAGCGACCATTTATTTCGGTTCGGAAGAATCCGATCGTCAGATTATCGAAGTAGCAAAGGCATTTGAAGAAGCACATTCACTTGGTATGGCTACGGTATTGTGGTGCTATTTGCGAAATTCAGCATTTAAAACAGGAGATAAAGATTATCATTTAGCTGCGGATCTAACAGGACAGGCCAACCATCTCGGCGTAACCATAAAGGCAGATATTATTAAACAAAAACTTCCGGAATTGAATGGTGGTTTTAAGGCGCTGAATATAGGTAAAAGTAGCTATGGTAAATTAGATGAACGGATGTATACGCAGTTATCATCGGATCATCCGATTGATCTTTGTCGCTATCAGGTACTCAATTGTTTCGCTGGTAGGGCAGGACTGATCAATTCGGGCGGAGCATCGGGACAAAACGATATACAGGAAGCTGTAAAAACCGCTGTGATCAATAAAAGAGCTGGCGGGACAGGCTTGATATCCGGTCGGAAAGCTTTTCAAAAACCGATGAACGAAGGGGTAGAATTGCTACATGCAATCCAAGATGTCTATTTATGTAAAGAAGTTACGATTGCTTAAATCCGCTTTAATATCAGGGCGTTGACAAAAGATCTTTATTGCCAATTCATTTAGAGGAAAAAATATCGCATGGAATGTTCTTTGGAAAACTGTTTTTCTGGAGGACGTTTTTTATATTAATCGGACCGGAATGAAAAATAGGTGAAGAATACCTCTTTCATCCTTATTGAGTGTCTCACTACCTGATGATAAAAGTGTGTTAATTCTGATCGCTGATTAAATCATCCGGGGATGTCACGAGCTATCAACAACAGCAGGGGTATCTTCTGAACAGGGCCGAGTTTTTCCATTGAATCGACATGTGTATCATGCATAAAGGTGGTAAGGAACCTCTCTAGCGAAAGGAGCATGAAAGCGCCACAAACAGGCATTACTGAATAAATTTGCTTGTATATGCAGGCAAATTTATCTAAGTTTGTTCACTATTTTTAAATAATACATTTATAATTATGTTGCAATTGAATTATATCCGTGAAAACAGGGATACGGTTATCGAAAGATTGGCTGTCAAGCATTTCAAGGAAATTGGATTGGTCGACGAAATCATCAGTTTAGATGAAGACCGCCGTAAGATCCAAGCGGAATCGGACGCACTTTCGGGCGAAGCTAATGCGGCAGCAAAACAGATTGGAGATCTGATGCGCCAAGGAAAAAAAGAAGAAGCTGAAGCCATTAAATCGCAATCCTCCGGATATAAAGAGCAGGTGAAGCAACTATTGGATAAATTGAGCGCTATCGAAATCGAGTTGAATGATAAGATCGTACAATTGCCTAATTTACCACATCAATCTGTTCCCGTTGGTGTAAGCGCTGATGATAATGAAGTCGTTTTAACGAATGGGGAGATTCCAGTTTTATCAGAAGACGCGTTGCCACATTGGGAATTATTAAACAAATATGATATTGTGGATCTGGAGCTCGGTGTAAAAGTTGCGGGAGCCGGATTTCCAATTTATAAAGGTAAGGGAGCAAAATTGCAACGTGCATTGATCAATTTCTTTTTGGATCAGGCAGCTGAGCAAGGATATGAAGAAGTACAGGTGCCGATCTTGGTGAATGAAGACTCTGCGTTTGCTACAGGACAATTGCCGGATAAGGAAGGGCAGATGTATTATGTCAACAATGACAATCTATACTTGATCCCTACGGCAGAGGTTCCGGTAACCAATATTTACAGAGATGTAATCGTTAAGGAAGCGCAGTTCCCGATTAAGCATTGTGCCTATACACCATGTTTCCGTCGCGAAGCAGGTTCTTATGGCGCTCATGTACGCGGTTTGAACCGTCTACACCAATTTGATAAAGTTGAAGCTGTACAGATTGTTCATCCGGAAAAATCGTATGCAGTGTTGGAAGAAATGAGCCTGTATGTACAAGGTCTGCTTAAAAAATTGGAACTACCTTATCGCGTATTGCGTTTATGTGGTGGTGATATGAGTTTTACTGCTGCATTGACTTATGATATGGAGGTGTATAGTTCAGCCCAAAAACGCTGGTTGGAGGTTTCTTCCGTATCTAATTTTGAAACATATCAAGCCAACCGCCTGAAAGTACGTTTCAAAAATTCCGAAGGAAAAATGCAATTAGCTCACACATTAAATGGGTCAGCTTTAGCCTTACCACGTATAGTTGCGGCTATTTTAGAGAATAATCAAACGGATAAAGGCATTCGGATACCTGCTGTTTTGGTACCTTATACCAAATTCGAATATATTGATTAATGTATGTAATTAAATAATAAATTCCTGTTTCAGGATTTATATTGAAAAGGGACTCTACCTGAACAGGTAAAGTCCCTTTTTTTTGGAATAACTCGATTTAAAACAATTTTAGAATCATTATAAATTACGCCTTTTTTTAAATACTAAAAATACAGAAACGTTTATGTTAATATTTTCTTACTACATTGTTAATGTTTTGTTAAATATAGTTGATTCCGTATAAAATTCTGTTTTGAATTTGTTTGTAGAGTTTTTATTCTAAAATGAATCTCCTGTTTGAATTTGTAATATACTACTGTCTTTGTTGCAGTATTTTTTGTTTTTGCGAGCGAATGTTAAAAAACTTGTAAAAGCAACTTTGGCTTTATATATTTGGAACCGCTAATAAAAATCGCACTAACTATTATATACTGTAAATGCTGAAAAGAGCAAATTTTACAGCTGAGTATTTTCAACGGATTGACTCTACATCTACCTAGGGTTGACTTTTTCAATAATATTTTCAACTGTTACCACTTGAATGGCGATATGCTGTTTTGCTTATTGCGATTTATTGTCTAAGCAATGTCTGTTTAGACAGTTATGTTAACGGATATAATTTATATCAATATAAAGGACTAGAAAAATAATAAAATTAACTAACTAAAACATGAAACAAACATTACTAAGTTTTCTTGTTGGAGGAATGATCCTGACTTCGGTCGCATTCGCACAAGAAAAAAAGATTAGTGGTCGTGTTACATCTGCTGATGGTAAAGCAATACCTGGGGTGACAGTGGTTGTACAAGGAACTAATCAAGCGACACAAACAGATGCAAGTGGTAATTATTCATTGAATGTACCTGCGGGCAAAGTTGTTGTCTTCCGTTCAGTTGGTTTTGATGATAAAACCATTATTGTTAACAACAACAGTACCGTTTTCAATGTTTCCATGGAGAACCATGACAATGCATTGGAAGAGGTCGTTGTGACTGCAAATGCAATCAAAAGAGAAAAACGCTCTTTAGGATATTCAGCACCAACAATCAAGAGTGATGAATTGACGGAAGGACGTAATTCCAGTGCAATTAACTCGTTAGCAGGTAAGGTTGCGGGGGTGAACATTACATCCACATCAAATTCACCGGGTAGCTCTTCTCGCGTAGTATTGCGTGGAGGTTCATCTATTTCAGGTAACAACCAAGCTTTGATTGTTGTTGATGGTACACCTATCGATAATACAAGCAAAATGGGTGGAGCAAGCGATTTAGCGAGTGTTGATTTTGGTAACCGTGGTAATGATATTAATCCAGATGATATCGCTTCTGTAACTGTTCTTAAGGGACCTGCAGCAGCGGCCTTATATGGATCAAGAGCTTCCAATGGTGCGTTGATCATCACAACAAAAAGTGGTAAAAAGGGCTCGAAAAACGAAATCACTTTTAGCTCTACGAATACACTATCATCTATTTTGAAATTACCTGAATTTCAAAATCAATATGGACAAGGTTCATCAGGTTATAATAAAGCGGGGGATCTCATTTACTCAAATGATCCAAAAGAAAACTGGTCATGGGGTGCTCCATTTACTGGTGAAATTCAAGAATGGGGACAAGCTGTAAACGGTGTTCGTCAGAAAAAAGCGTATTCTGCTGTGAAGGACAACGTACGCGATTTCTTTGATCTTGGTATTGCTTCTGACAACAACTTAAGCTTTTCTGGTGGTTCGGATAAATCGACCTTTTATTTAGGATTAAACGCTTTGAATTCGAATGGTGTATATCCAGGTAAAAAAGATAACTACAATAAATATGGGGTTAGATTCAATGGGACAACAGAATTTTCCAATAAATTTAGCGCTGGTATCGCTGTAAATTATAGTCGAATCAATAGTAACAATGTTGGTGGTGGACAAGGTGGTGGTTCTGTTTACAATAACTTATTGCAAACACCGAGAGATATCGATGTTGTTGGCTTGAAAGATTTATCTAATCCTTATAACGGTTATGGTTATACGGATGAAAATGGTGTCGCTCATAATGATGTTTATGGGTATTATGGTGCTTATACTATGAATCCATACTGGGTGTTGGAAAACTATAATAATTTCAATGATGTGAACCGTATTATGGGGAACTTCAATGTGAATTATAAACCGACAGAATGGTTGACTTTTCAAGAGCGTATTGGTTTGGATAATTACAGTGATCGTAGACGTTCGGAATCCCCTAAGTATAGCTTCTTACCAATAGACAACACTTCAGGTAATTATTCTGAAGGAAATATTCAAACAGATCCAGGACAATATCGTATTGACCAATTTAATGTAAATGAGATTGTTCATGATTTCATGGCGACGGCCAAACATACTTTCAATGAAGATTGGGAAGCGTCGTTCATGTTGGGTAATAATATTCGTCAGCGTAAAACAACTTCAAATAGCACTGCGACAAATTCAAGCGGTGGACTTGTTGTTCCGGGATGGTATAACCTTGCGAACTCCAATGGTCCATTAGATCTGATCGAAGATACTTGGACAAACCGTCGTTTAGTGGGAGTTTACGGTGATTTGAACGTTTCTTATAAAAACATAGCTTATTTACAAGCTACAGCACGTAACGATTGGTCTTCCACTTTGCCTAAGAAAAATAATTCATTCTTTTATCCAAGTGTAAGTGGGTCATTTGTTGCATCGGAATTGTTCTCGCCTGAGTTGAAGAGTAAGTTTAGTTACGCGAAAATTCGTGCTAACTGGGCGCAAGTAGGTTCGGATACAGATCCATATCAATTGATTTCAACGTTCTCTAGAAGTGCAATTGCTGGCGGTTTTGGTTCAACATCTTTTCCATTCGGTAACGTATCTGCGCTAATGTCAGGTAATACCATTGGGAATTTAAACTTGAAACCTGAAATCACGACTTCGTTCGAAGTGGGTACAGAATTGGGCTTCTTTAACAACCGCTTATCTGCTGATTTTACTTATTACAAAAACAATTCGAAAAATCAAATTTTGAGTATTCCTATTCCGCTTTCAACAGGTTACGGACTTAGTTTGGTAAATGCTGGTAAAGTTCAAAATAGTGGCGTGGAATTGACTTTGAGAGGAACACCTGTGAAAACAGAAAACTTGACATGGGAATTGTTTGGAACATTCACAAAAAACAACAGTAAAGTTGTTGAATTGATGGACGGTGTACAACAGGTGTCAGTTGGTGGGTTCTCTGGAATGAGTATCGTTGCTGCAGTAGGTCGCCCATACGGTGAGTTTTATGGAGTTACAAATGCTACCGATGCACAAGGTCGTACGATTGTGGATCAGAAAACAGGATTGCCAATAGCTTCTTCTAAGCCAGAATATTTAGGTACCTATAATCCAGATTTCCAAGCTTCTTTGGGTACAAGTTTGAGTTATAAAAACTGGTCGATGAGTGCCTTGTTCGATACCAAACAAGGTGGTGTGTTCTATTCTAGAACAAAGGATATTATGGGATTTGTTGGTACCTCAGCTGAATCAGGAGGCGATCGTATCGGCCAGATTTTCCCGAATTCAGTTTATCTAGATGCGGCAGGAAATTCTGTTGTTAACACGACAGCAACATATGATAAAATAGATTACTATCCAAACATGGAAGCAGGGGTTAATGTTGTAGACGCGACTTATGTTAAATTGCGTAATCTTACATTTACTTATAAGTTCTCTAAAGATATGTTGAAAAATACACCATTTGGAGCTGCTTCAATCGGTGTGTTTGGAAATAACCTATTTATTTGGACACCAAGCGAAAATAAATACGCTGATCCAGAGGTGAATTCATCAGGTGCTGGTAATGCACAAGGTTTTGACTTTACAGCTCAGCCTTCATTACGTAATTATGGTATCAATGTTAAAGTTTCATTTTAATAGCAAGTAAAGTATGAAAACTATAAATTTAAAAAATGCTAAGAAGCTTTTAGTTTTAGCTTTAGTTGGCACACTAGGGTTGACTAGTTGTAATAAATTTTTGGATGTGAATGAAAATCCGAACAATCCAGAAACAGCTACGCCTAGTTTATTATTACCTACAGTGGAAGCTGCTATCAGTCAAGTCGTAGGTAACAGTTTTCAGGTATATGGTAATATCTGGGGACAATATTGGACACAAAACCCTACTTCCTCTCAATACCGTTCTATCGACAGATATCAAGTATTGAATACAGCAATGGATAGATCATGGTTGATTTTGTATCGTAGCGCATTGAATAATGCTGAACTAATCATCAATTCAAATGAGGCTGCCAATGACAATTATAAAGGTATTGCCTACTTATTGAAGGCTTATACCTTTCAAGTAGCAACAGATGCTTTTGGAGATATTCCATTGTCAGAAGCATTGAAGGCAAATGGAAATCTTAATCCTAAATACGAAGCTCAAGCAGTTGTTTACGATTCTATTTTCAACTACATTGATAAAGGTTTGGCTTTGTTAGCAACACCACAGGCGGTACCTGTCTCAACTCAAGATATGATCTTCAACGGTGATTTGGATAAATGGAAAGCTTTTGCAAATACCTTGAAGTTGAGAGCATATTTACGTATTTCAAATGTTGATGCGAGCAAAGCTGCAGCTAGTATTAAGGCACTTTATGCAAAAAATGCAGCCTTCTTAGATCAGGATGCTTCAATAACTTACACAACAACTGGTGGTAACGAAAATCCGTTTTATAACGAGATGGTCGGATTGGGTAAAACTCAAAATGTTGTGGCAAGTGGAACGGTGATTCAGGCATTTGTGAAAAACAATGACCCGAGAAGATTCTCTTTTTATAATAAGTTAAGCGGACAAGATACGATCGCATTTATTCTTCAAGGTGATTTTAATGCAAATTCAGCAAAATTAGTTTCTTCTCCTTCACCTCTTGTTGGTGGCCGCGCAGTGGATCCTACATCAGCAACAGCGCCAGTAAAATTATTCTCGGCTGCTGAAAGTAAATTTTTGCAAGCTGAAGCTGTGGTAAAAGGTTGGGGTACAGGTGATGCAAAAGCATTATTTGAATCTGGTATTACAACAAGCTTTACAGCTACGGCAAACGCTAGTGACGCTGCTAAATATATCGCAGAAGCTCCGGATGCGAAATTTACAGGTGATACCGAAGCAAAATTGAAAGCGATTATCACACAAAAATATTATGCAATGTGTGGTTTCCAAGGTTTTGAATCATGGACTGAGTGGAGAAGAACTGGTTATCCAACTTTCTTTACAACTTCTATCGCTTCTACTTTAGGAGAAGGCAGAATGCCATTACGGATGCCTTATGCAAACAGTGAGGCTACTTCAAATACAAATTACCCTGGTAATGTTGTAATCTATACGCCAGTATGGTGGGATGTGAAATAATCCATTATTAGGTTATATACTTTAAGAGCGGCAATTTCGAAAGAAATTGCCGCTCTTGTTTTTAGAAAAAGTTGTAAATAAGACGTATTGCTATTGAAGTGTTAACAACGCTAATCCATATAACTGAATGTAAGGAGAATATTATTTTAAATGAGGTAAGATACGTTGATTATTTATTTTGACATATCAGCAGTTTCTGTCCGACAAAAGAACGATTTTATCTTATCTTTTATCGGAAAATTTTCCCTATTGAAAATCGATTGAAAGGATCTTTCCAAATGGTTAGCTACTATAAAGATACCAATTTTATTAAATCTCTTGGATAGGGTCATTATAGTGAATCTTTTTCCTAACTGATCTATTAATATAGGAA